>CAZVMA010000181.1:0-5278 GCA_964628545.1 uncultured Pseudomonadales bacterium
CGCCCGCGCCGTAGACGGCGCGCTGGCGCCTCTTGTCGATGACTGCGGTGCGGATGGCCACGCTGAACGCGGCTTTGCGGTCGGGCCCGAGATACCCGATCGCGCCCGTGTATAGGCCGCGCGGCGTGCTCTCCAGCGCATCGATCATGCGCATGGTGCTGACCTTGGGAGCGCCGGTGATGGAGGCGCTGGGGAACAGGGCCTGCATCAGGGCCGTGACTGATGCCGTGGTTTTGCCGGTCACGGTCGATGTCATCTGATGCGGGGTGGGATAGCGCTCGAGCGCGAACAGGCCAGGTACGGCAATGGTTCCGGGTTGGGCCACGCGACCAAGATCATTGCGGACCATGTCCACGATCATCAGATTTTCCGCGCGATCCTTGGTCGACGCCGAGAGCCGATTGGCCAGCATCGCGTCCGCGTCGGTGGTCGCCCCGCGCGGTGCCGTCCCCTTCATGGGTCGGCAGACGATATCCTCGCCGTCCAGCGCGAAGAACAGCTCGTGCGACGCGGAGCAGACGGCCCATTCGTCGGTGTCGATGAACGCGCCATGACGATGCTGGTGCCGTGCGAGGCGGGTGAATAGCGCATGCGGGGAGCCGTCGAAGGGCGCGCTGAACCGGCCTGTGTAGTTCACCTGGTAGGTGGTGCCGGCCCGGATCGCGTCCCGGATCGCGGCCACACCGGCGGCGTGCACCTCAGGGCCAAGATCCAGCGACCAGTCGAGGGGCGGCAGCGGGTCGGGATAGGGAAACACGGTAGACAGCGCGACCGGCACGCAGTCCTGGAACAGGCCGAACCAGACCAGCGGCAGTACGTCGTCGCGTCGGGCCGTCAGCGCGGGGTCGAAAGCCGGCGCCGCGTCGTAGCTGACAAAGCCGAACGCGTGCCAGCCGGTCGCCGCGACTTCGGCCTCGATGCGCTGCAGGGTTGGCAGGACGTCCGCGACGTCGTGCGCGGTATGAACGGCGCGAAGATCACGGAAGGCACACCAACCGCGATCAGTGTGGAACAGGAACGCATCGGGCATGTCGCAGCGGCACCTACCGTGGTCAATCACATCGTGCGCGGGGAGGCGGCGAGCCGAGCGGCGGCATCACGCGTTCCTCACGACGCCGCATCGAGCGCTCGATCCCAGTCGCGCCAGTCGGCGTACAGGGCGTCGGCGGCGGCCGTCATCGTCGGCGTGACTTCGCCACGCACCGGAACCATGGTATCCGCAGCTGTGTCGATATCCTGATGCAGCCCCAAAGCGACCGCGAGAAAGATGGCCGCGCCCCGGGCCTCGACCGCGGCATCAGAGTATTCGAGCGGTCGTCCGATCAGGTCCGCCAAAATCTGGCGCCATAGTGCGCTGCGTGCCCCGCTGCCCGTCAGCCGCACCCGATCCGGCGCACCGCACCGAAGCGACAGGTCGTCGAAAATGGCGCGCACCGCGCACCCGGTGCCCTCCAGCACGGCCCGCCACGCGTGATCGCTGCCGTGGTCAATGCCGAAGCCGGTGAACGCTGCGCGGACGCCGCGGCGCGCGCGCGGCGCCACCTGACCGCCGAGATACGGCAAAAAACGGACGCCCTCGGCGCCAACGGGTATGGCGGCTGCGGCCGCGTCTCGGCGCACAAACTCGGCCTCGCGTCCGGCCTCCGCAACGCCGATCAGGTCCAGATACCAGTCCGCCGCGCGGCCGCCGAGCAGGGCGTCTCCGCCGATGATGTGCCGGTCGGGTGGCAGGCCGTAAAACCTGGGCGCATCGGCCGGTGCCTGTGCGCGTACCTGTCGCACCACCGCGTTGGTGCCGAGCGTGATGGCGCAGCTGCCCGGGCGCGTCGCGCCGGCGCCCACGTTGGCGCAGATGCCGTCGTGCGCACCAACCGCAACGGGGGTATCGTTCGGCAATTCAAGCGCCTTGGCCGCGTATGGCGTCAGCGTGCCGGCGATGGACCAGGGCAGCGCGGGCTTCGGGAACAGCGCTTCGGGCAGGTCGAACGCGGCGAACAGATCGGCGGGCCAGCTCGGTCCGTCCGGGCCCGTGGACCAGTCCGTCAGATGCTGGCCGGTCAGCCGATACAGCAGGAAATCCTTGGCGTGGAATGCGTGCCTGACCCGTGCCGCGACTTCCGGGATGGAGGCCCGCAGCCACAGGAATTTGCTGGCAAGCGCCGTGGTGTAGGGCGCGAAGCCGCGGCCACTCGGATGTTCGCGCAGGTCGCGCTCCAGCGCGCGATGGCGGGCGTCGCTCCACGGCCGAACCAGCACCGCGCCCTCGTCATCGCAGAAGATGCCGGCACCCCCGCGACCGGATAGCGACAGGCCCAGCACGCGGCATGGTTCACTTGCCGCGCGCACGTCGCGGACGAGCTCGATACAGTCGCGCCACCAGGCATCCGGATCCTGGACCGTCGCGCGTCGCGGTTCAGTGTGCGGCGCCGTACCCTGGTCGGACAGAGAGGGCAACAGGTCTATGGACGCGTCCAGATCCCGGTGCCTGCGGGCGCGCAGGTGTTGTAGAGTCCCGTCCGGAGCAAACGCTGCGACTTTCAGTCGCGTGGTGCCCAGATCAATGGCGAGCAGAATGTCATTCACGCGCAGTCAGAGCCCGCAGCCGGCATGCGCAAGGTATACCGGATGATGACCAGTTTCGACAGAGCTGACGCGCTGGAGCGGTTCAAGACTCAGGGCTTCCTGGTGGTCGAGAATGTCGTGCCAGCGAAGCTTTGTGCCCGCGTCTGTGACGCGATCGGTGCCGTGACGGGTGTTCGGGAAGACGCTCCCGAGACCTGGACACGTCATGCCGCAGAGGGCCACGGTATCGTGCCGCTGCATCACGGACAGGCGCTCTGGGACGTGCGTCAGTGGCCCGCGGTGCATGACATCTTCGCCGCGCTTTACGGCACCCCGGCGCTCTGGGTCAGCGTTGACCGGGTCTCAGTCAAAGCGCCCGCGCGCCTGTTTGCCGACGGCTGGGCGGTGGATCCCGTGCACTGGGACGGTGATCCTCGTGTCCCGGGTCCGCGGTCGCTGCAGGGCCTCGTTTACCTCACCGATACCCCGGATGCTCAGGGGGCATTCTGTTGCGTGCCGTCGCTGTATCGGTGCCTCGATGCCTGGCTGGCGGAGCATCCCGATGACGCGGCGCTGCGTCAGCCGGACCTCACCGGATATCCGCTGGTGCCCATCGGTGCGCCGGCCGGCAGCCTGGTGATCTGGGATCGCCGTATGCCGCACACCAGCGCGGCAAATCTGGGCGAGCGGCCGCGGTGGGTGCAGTATGTGGCGATGCAGCCCGCGGGTGACGAGAATGCGCGGGCGCGTCTGGCGCGCCTCTATCGCGAGTGCCGGCCGCCCGGCTGGGCGCTGCGTCAGGCGGTGCCGGGACAACAGGACCCCGAGCCCGGCCCGCCCGCGGCGCTCACTGCCCTCGGGCGTCGTCTCGCGGGCGTCGATGCGTGGGCGGTGCGCGCATGACCCACACCGTTGATCAGTTGACGGCCTTGTTGCAGCGTCAGCGCGTGTTGCCGGTACTGACGGTGGGCGACGCCGATATCCTCCCGCCCCTGATCGACACCTTGTCGGCAGCGGGCGTGCGCGTGGTCGAAGTGACGTTGCGCACCGACGAGGCTCTCGAGCACATCCGATGGATCACCGCACACCATCCGCAACTGCTGGTCGGTGCGGGCACTGTGCTTGAGTCTGCGCAGTGGGACGCCGCGGAGCGCGCCGGTGCCCGCTTCTTCGTGTCGCCCTGTGCAACGCCTGCGCTGTTCGAGCGCGCGCACGCGAGCACGGGTGTCTGGCTGCCGGGCGTGCAGACACCCAGCGAGATCGCGCTGGCCCGTGAGCACGGCTTTCGTCTGCAGAAGTTTTTCCCGGCGGAAGCGGCCGGCGGCGTCCGCGCACTCGCCAGTCTGGCGCCGGTGTTTCCGGATATCCGCTTCTGTCCGACCGGAGGCGTCGACAGCAGCAACTGGCGCGACTACCTCGCCCTGTCGGCGGTGCCGTTCGTGGCAGGCAGTTGGTTGACGCCAGCAACCCTGGTGGCAACCGGCGACTGGCCCGGGATCGCGGCGCGGGTTGCGGCAGTGCTTGGTGGCGAGTTCGAGCCACTCGGCTGATCGCTTCGCGGCGAACGCGGTGCGGGCTATCGGGTGCGGGCTATGCGGTTTGGGCTACCCGCTCGTCGTGAAGCCCGCTAGAAACTCGGCCATGCGCGCCTGGATCGCGGGCACTTGCGCCAGGCGTAGTTCGCGCGGGTCGAACAACACCAGGCCTTCGCCTGCCTGGTGGTTCCGGGTGCGTATGCTTGGCGTGCCGCCCGTGAGGAACCGGATCAGATCGGCCGGCTCGAAGCGAAGGCTGCCAGCGCGCACGCCGACCCGCATGATGTCGCGACCGGCGCGATCGGGAACGTCGATCACATCGATGCCCGGCAGCGTCGCCAGCGCGGTCCGCAGCGCGTCGAACACGGCGCGCCACGCATCCGGCAAGGGATAGGCGTCGAGAGCGGCCATCAGCCCCATGATCTGTTCCTTGCCCACTTTCATGGGGCGCGCGATGCCGTAGCCCTGCAGCTCGCAGGCTTCGATCAGATCGGCGCGTCCGACGATGAATCCGGACGTCGGCCCACCCAGGGCCTTGCCGCCGGAATAGCACACAAGATCAGCCCCCGCGGCGATGTAGCGCTCGAGATCGTCTTCCGCCGCGGCATCGACCACCAAGGGCAGCCCCGCGGTGTGGGCGAGGGCGATCATGGTGTCGAGCCCGACCCGATTGTCCTGAATGCAGTGGTGAGACTGCACGTAGAGCAGCAGGGCCGTTTCGGGCCCGAGATGGGCTCGCAGATCGTCTGGCGTCACCTGTTCTCGGGAACCCGCGATCACGGGTCGACCGCCGCCGAGACGCAGCATTTGCTCAACGGTGGCGCCGAAGTGCACGTCGTGGCCCGCCTGCAGCAGCACCTCCCGCGGTCCGTCGATGCGATCCGGAATGAGCCCGATCCGATTGCGGTCCGTTCCCGTCAGGATGGCGGCGACACTGATGCACAGCCCCGCGGCGGCCCCCGTGGTGACGCACCCGGCGGCGGCCCCGCAGCGGGCGGCGACGCGTGCCCCGGCCGCGCGCCGCAGCGCGTCCAGATCGACGTGCGCTCCGGCTGCGGCCGCCTGGGCGGCGGCCACGGCGTCCGCCTGCGCGCTGCCGCCTAGCGCGGTCATCTTGCCGGCCGCGTTGATCACCGTGGGAACGGACAAGCGCGCAAACGGGCTATGGAGTGTGTCGGTGT
>CAZVMA010000181.1:5313-5703 GCA_964628545.1 uncultured Pseudomonadales bacterium
GCTTCGCTCCGGATGTGCCAATGCTTGCCGAGCACCACGCCCAGCGTTTCGATGCGCCCCGGGGCCACGCGTCGAGCGCCCTCGGCATCCTCCAGTTCCCACGGTTCGTCATGCTCGCGGAAGACGGTGACGTACGCCGGCGTGCCGGTGACGAGACAACCAAAGCCGTGGCGATCGATCCCGATCGCCCGCGCGGGCGCGAGCGTTACTGCGTGCACCGCGTCCATCAAACTGAGCCCCACCGCGCGCAGCTTGCTCATGGTGCGCGCAAGGCTGATGGCGGGGCGCTGCAGGCTGCCGCGATGCAGGTCGGTGCTGATGCAGTGAATCGGCATGCCCTGGGCGAGCGCCTGTTCGCACACGCGGAAGCTGAACGACGCCTGTCCATGC
>CAZVMA010000182.1:0-5128 GCA_964628545.1 uncultured Pseudomonadales bacterium
TGAACGCCGTGATTGGCACTGACGAGAAGTCAACCTGCTCAATTAGGTAGCCAGAAGCTGGGGCTGAGCCAATTGCGTCAGGGTCCCGCAAGCTGTTAATGTCCAGTGGCGCTGCGCCTGGACGCTGAATAGTTACTGCTGCGCTAAGATCCATTAGGGTGTCTTCCTTACCCGGCGGACCGACTTGGAGATTTTATCCCAGCGTCGCTCTGCCGCATTGTATAGCTGGGCAAGCTGAATGCTGTTAGTGTCTGATGCTCCTGATGCGACCTGCCATTGCTGGAATCGGACGCGGTCAGAGATCAGCATGAACATTGCTTCCTTCTGGACCCAGGCACGCACGGCGTTAGTAGCATCGTCGTCGAGCTCGATAGAGGACGCGTCAACCGTGGGCTGGGTATAATGCTTGTATCCAAACACCCGCAGTGTAGATCCGTTAGGCAAGACGAGATAGGGTGGCATGTGCAGCTTTCCATTAAGGAAGTCCCATCCACCAGTAGCCTGGGCATCCTGGGCAAACGGTACTGTAGCGACAAGCTTGCCGCTCTTATACGCGTCAACACGGTAAACAGTGTCAAGCGTGAGTGTGTCAATAGTAAAGAAAGCTCCGACGGCAGGAGCAGTGTAAGCAACTTCTTCATATGTCTCCTGGGGGCGAATGCGCGAGACCTCCTGAGTACCCCACTTAATCATGTCGTTGAGCTCATCATTGCTCCATGTAGTGGTAGCCCCGGAGTCACGCAGGTCTCGCCGTACTATAGTCCTGAGTGCTGATAGGGTAATAGCCATAAGGTCTCCTTGCGGCTCCGGGGGCCGGGCCTAAGCCCAGCCCCCTTCGCCAGTTACTATTAGAGCGCGGTTGCAGTCGACTCGATGCGGAGGTATCGAGGCTGGCCGGTCGAGGTGTTGCTACCATCGAACTCACCAGTCGTGCCTTCGCCGCGAAGGATTGCACCGAAGCGCATCTTGAAGCCAAGCGTTGCAACCTGGGCGATTGGATCGCTGTGGTCGCCGCCCGGAGCCACGAAGTAGCTCTGGAGCGTCTGGCTGTCGCCAACGATGTAGGAGTCCGGCCCGAAGAGGAACGTCGAGAAGACGTCCGCCGAGCTGGCGCCTGCGCCGGTGAAGACCTTTGCGTTCGGGGAAACGAGGAAGCGAACACCAGCGTACGCGCCGATCTCACCATTGAGGAGGTCGAGCGACTTGGTGTACTTCGTGGCCTCAAGGAAGCCGTTCGCGCTGGTATCCGTCAAGAGGTCGAACTCGACCGCTGGGTGGATGATTGCGCGATAGAAGCCATCAGCGAACGTTGGGACGTTTGCTGCCTTGAGCCGAGCAACAGCCTTCTTGATCGTGAGGCCAGTAACGTTGTCGTTACCGCCAGTGCCGAGGGCGCCGCGAGAAGCAGCGTCCCCTGCATACACGACGTTCGTGCCTTGCTTGAGAACATCACGGATGATGTTGTCCATTGACTCGGTTGCTGCGCGAGCAAGTCGCTCGGAAGCAATCGAGATCAGATCGTGCGGGCTGTCGAGCTGCGCAAGATCCGAAATCTTGAGAACCTTACCGTACTGCTTTGGCACGAACGACTCGGTCGTAACCGTGAGGTCGTACTCAGCAGGGGCTCCTGCCTCAGTAAGGGTGTCCGCCACGCCAAGCGGCGTGAGGTCTGGGTAGCGCGCATAGCGAATCTCGTTGCTGCCCTTCTGGAAGCGACCCGAGGTGTAGTTCCCCGGCATCGCATGGACCAGTCGGTTGCGCAGGTTCTCCTGAGCCTGCTGCGAAACGAGCTCCGTAATGAGCGCAGAATAAGCATTGGATGAGCCAGCGTCAATCGTGGCCCGCGTATTCGTTGCCATTATTTACTCCTTTATTGATCACCCCAAGGATTGCCAAGGGCAGCGATGTCCTTAACAATGTCCTCAGAGGATCGCTTCTTCCCGGCGGAAGCGACTTGCTTCGCCGGCTTGTTTGGATCTGTGAACTCCTGCTTGGGAGCCCCGCCTGTCTTCATGAGAGCCTCGAACTCAGCGGCCCGTTCCTCATCGGAAAGGGTCTCTGCCTTAGCTACCCACTGGACATAGGTTGGGTATTCCTTGGACAGTCGCTCACGCTTCTCGGCTTCCCGAGTAGCCTTAAGTTCCTGTTCCAAAGTGGCGATGCGGCGCTGCGCACGCTCAAACTCTGTGAGGCTTGCCTCCTCCATCTGGAGCTTCCAAGTCTGAACCTTTTCGTATTCAGCCTTGATCTCATCCAGCTGCTTCTTGGTAGCCGTCAGAGCCTGGTCCTTGCCAGCAAGACGCTTCTTCCAAGTGGTGATGTCGTTATCCTGGTCAGTGGCAGGCTCAACCTGCGACTGGTCCTGGTCGTTCAGCACGACTTCGTCGGTCACTTTGACCTCCTTTTAATCCAAGCTCGAAGGGAATGCAGACGGAACCCGTCTGATAGGCTTCGGGCTATTATCTTCAAATGCTTGTCCGATACCTTCCATTGCGAAAGGAATCGTAGTAAATGGTCCAAAGTCAGAGAATCTGCTTAGGGTGTCATCAATGAGGATGTTCTGTAGAGTGATGTCCTTATCTGTGGCAAAGCGCTTGTAGAGGTTTCTTGCCCATACTGGCGGCACAACCGACAGATCCCACGGCACGCCCGGGAATAGCATCGTGGCCATGTACATCATCTCTGGCTTCGCCTCGAGCGCACGGCGGAACGATGGGTCCTCTTCGAGCTGGGCCTCTACGTAATCACGAACGTTCATGTATGCAGAGTATCCAGCCCCAGGAGCCTTGACACCAAAGCCACCCTTGAAGAGAAGCTGGTAGAACTCAGGCAGGATCTTCTTGAACATGTAGCTATATGGGTAGAAGCCAAGCATCGGATGGTTGATAGTGCGCTCAAAGAACGAACGCTGCGACGCGTAGTACGTTGTCTTGTTTGCCTGCTCTAGGGCCTTGGTGTACGCGTACTGGAACGCATTGTACACGGTCTCTTCTGCGCTGCGGTTGGAGATGATCTCGAGGCTATTCTCCTGGAACACTTTGATCAAGCTTGGGTCAGCTGCGATCTCTGCTCTCATGGCGTTGCTCACGGCTTCTGAGAATGCTCGGCCTTCTGTGAACATGTTGGCGCCCCCGCTCTTGGCGGCGTCCATAGATCTATTCACGGCATCGATAACATTCTGAGCCTCGGTCGAGAACCCCTTACCAACCAGCAAGGTCTGGACTACCATGTCCCCAAGATCTGTCATTGCCTCAGGGTTGATCATGCCGGATGCGCTGGCCAGTGTTCTAAGTGCTGACTGCTTGTGGATCAGCTCAATGCTTTGCACATCGAGTCTATTCAGTACTTCGCCCAGCTTGTCGGAGGCATCAGCTAGACCGGCAACAGGAGCAAAGGTACGCATATCCTCAGGGACGTACCCCTGCTCTTTGATGGCGTCCTCCAGCCTGATGATTCTCTTGCGCAAAGTTTCAGCGACAGGAAGGATCTCAGTCATGTCGTAACCTGCATCTTGCAAGGAGATCATGTGCTTGTCTAGCTCGGCTCTCCAGATGTGTGGGTTCTGAACGTAGTAGTCAAACAGCTCCTCAGGTCCAAGGTTCTTACCGCCAAACTGGCTGGCCAACTCTTCTGGCAATCTGCTGTTGCCAGTGATTAGCTCCACCTTCGCAGCAAACCTCACGTTACCTTCTGGGTCAGGGATTCGGTTAAAGCCAACGCCGGCTGGCCTGGATGCCTCAATGTCTGAAAGCACGCGCTTGGTGTCCCCTAGGCGCAGTCTGTAGTTCACGTAGTTTGTAAAGATAGCGCGAGCGTCTGTCGTACCGTAGTGGGCAGACAAGGCAGACCATGTGTTGAAGTCTCTGTTTCTCAAAGTGTCAGAGAACGTCTTCGCGGTAAGGTCTAGCGCCAACGCATCTCTGTAAGCTTCCTTCTTCTGTGCAAGCTTGCCTAGGGAGCGACCGGACTTGATGTTCTGCCAAAGGCCGGTTGCTGCTACCACGTCATCGTATCGGCCAGTGGTTGCCTGGGCGATAGCATCGTTTCGGAAGACCGCCAAGAAGTTTACGTTGTCAAGATAGTTCTGGGTCTCAGGGCCTACGTCGCTAAGGTTTCTCAGCTGGCCAGCGCTTACGGTTGACACCGAACCATCTTTCGTGATGCTGGCTAGTGTGTCGACGTCAACGCCGCGAGCAGCGTTTAGCGTTGGACTTTCTAGGTATTCCTGAACAAAGTAGATTGGGTTCAGCTTAAACTTAAGCATTGGGTAGATTCTGTCTGTGTACCCAGCAACCCATGGAGCCCACACCTTTGCCCCACCGGTAAGGTATTGAGTTCCACCGATGACATTCAAGTCGCCACGGAAAGCGTACATGACTGCTTTCGTTGGGTCAAAGCGTGTTGCACCGTCAACAGTATTGCGCATGTATGATTGGACAAAGGTATCGTAAGCGCCAACGCCACCAACCCTATCGATAGCGTTCTTAAACGCTGTGTAGTGCTCTGTAGTTTCAAGCCCTCTTGCAGAAATGCCCTGCGCAATGCCTCTCTGGACTAGTTCGTCAAGAACTGCATCTACGGCCTCTTCGCCAAGGCCGCCCCTAGCAAGGTATGAAGCCATCCTACGTCGGATAGATGCGGTGATATACTTCTGTGGGATGTCGCTAAACATCTTAGTACCAAACTCCTGGAGGAAGGTGGACTTGTACTCCGGGTTTGGCACCATTCTCTTCGACACCTTGATGACGCTTTCGCTGGTGTTGTCAACGAAAGGCACGATCTTGTTGGAGAACATCCCTGCCCTTCTGCCGCCCTGGGCAGTGGCTGTCTCTAGGAATGAGGGCTTGTAAATCATGTTGTTTGTTGGGGCAAGGGCAACCCTGTATGCGCCATTGTTCAGACCTGCAATAAAGTCACCATCGTATCCCATGATACGAAGAGCTGTCGAAAGTCTGGCGGTCTGCCTATCTGAAAGCTTCTTGGATGTAAGGCCCTGGTCAATAGCCTCGCGCAAGAACGCGTAGATCTCCTTATGATTCTTGGTACCGCCAAAGGCTCGAACGTCGTCAAGCTCATCTGCTGCTGTCTTGGCCCACATGGCTCGAACGTCGTCAAGATTGGTTGTGTT
>CAZVMA010000182.1:5138-5686 GCA_964628545.1 uncultured Pseudomonadales bacterium
ATAAGCTTGTTGAGGATCTTCGTATATCCTCTTGGCGCCTTGGGGTTGCTGGCCATCTTCTGAAGCTGTCTCTTGAGGGCGGCCACGTCCCCGTAGGAACCGGCCCTTCTGGCCACGCTAGAGCTAACATTGTCTTCGATGTTTACTGTTACCAACCTGGCTTCATCGTCAGCATATCTTGACGTAACTTCTGGAGTTGCTTTTTCTACAAGCATGTAGGCGTGTCGCAGGGCAGTTGCCGTATCGCTAAACAAGTGGTACTTCGATACGACGTTTACCTTGCCACCAATCTCAGCAAAGATGTTCTGCAGTTGCTCGAATGACTCCTGGCCAATCTCAGCAATCAGCGTTGGGTCAGCTGCCTGGACTCTGTCGAAGAGCCTGTTTACAGTTCCGGTTACTTCGCTTGCGCCAGAGTATCCGATGGACTGAACAAACAGCATCTCCTCTGCAGCTTGGTCGATAGCCGCTTCGTTCTTTGGAAGACCGCGCTCGTCGTAGAACTTACCGAATCTCTCCTCAAAGGTTTTTCGCCACGCGTCTGCAAC
>CAZVMA010000183.1:0-5679 GCA_964628545.1 uncultured Pseudomonadales bacterium
GCGGAAGGCAATGCGCCCGTCGGCGTCGCATTCGCCGAGGTCGCCGGTGCGGAACCCGCCGTCCGGGTAGAACGCGGTGGCGGTCTTGACCGGGTCGTTGTGGTAGCCGGCAAACACGCCCCGACCGCGCACAACGATCTCGCCGCGTACGCCGGGCGGCAGGGTGGCGCCAGTATCGGGATCGCGCACATCAATGATCTCGCCCGGTAGGGCAAAGCCGGAACATTCCGAGCGCAGCAGCAGGGTGTCCTGCGGGTTGCTGATCGCTGCGGAGCCGCCGCACTCGGTCATGCCGAACGCGGTCACCTGCACGGTGTGCGGCATGCGCGACTGCATCAGCCGCAGTTCTTCCGGCGGGCCCACGTTCAGCATCACCCGCACCTGCCGGAACGTATCTGGCGTATAGGTCGGGTGGTTCAGTAACTGCAGGGTGATGGTGGGAAAGGCCGGAAACATGGCCGTGACGTGCTCGCGCTGGATCTGGGCCAGCGCGGTCTCGGGCTCGAAATGAGTCATCGACACAAACGTGCCGCCCACGTGCAGAATGCCCGTGAACGGCTGCGTGAAGGCGGTATGGAACATGGGCAAAGGCCCCCACATCACGTCGCCCGCGCGCAGCCCAAGCCGGTTTACGCCGCCGATAATGCCGGCGTACTGCAGCACGATGTGGTTGAGCGGGCACCCCTTCGGCATGGCCGTGGTGCCGGAGGTGTAGAACATCGCCGCGATGTCCTCGGTTCGGATCGCCGCGCAGCGCGCGTCAACCTGGCGCTCCGGCACGGACTCGGCCAGTGCCCCAAAGGCGGCGCGATCGAGGAAACCGGCGCGTGCGTTGTCTCCCAGACAGACAGCCGCACGCAGATCTGGGGCGTCACCGATGCCGGCGAGCCTTGCGCCCGAGGCCGCCGACGACAGCCCGGGCAGCGCCTGGGTCAGCAAGGCGGCATAGTCCGTGTGCTCGGCCGTCAGGTCGCTGGTCACGATGACCCGGACGCCGGCATCGGCGGTGACGTGCGCGATCTCGCGCGCCTTGAAGCGGGCGTTGTAGAGCACGGGCACGGCGCCGATCAATGCCGCCCCGAACAGCGTCTCGACGAATTCGATGCTGTTCGCCATCAGGATGCCCACGCGATCTCCGTGCGCCACCCCAAGCGCAAGCAGCGACCGCGCGCACTGTCGCGCGCCCTGCGTCAGCTCGGCATACGTGGCCCGAGCGGTGGGCAGCACGATGCAGTCGCGGTCCGGGTGGCGCGACGCACCACGCAGCAGCAGCAGGGGCAGCGGC
This sequence comes from uncultured Pseudomonadales bacterium, assembly GCA_964628545.1. Lineage (GTDB taxonomy): Bacteria > Pseudomonadota > Gammaproteobacteria > Pseudomonadales > Azotimanducaceae > UBA7803. Next base: position 1,286 of record CAZVMA010000183.1, read on the forward strand.
ACCCAGTCGATGTCGGGCTCGCTGCCGGTATGCGTGGCCCGCAGATCAGTGGCCGCTGATTCAGTGGCTGCCATATCAGCTGTCGGGGGCGGCAGCGGCAAGATGCTGCGCTTGCTCACCGACGTAGCGGCGGATCAGCTCGGCATCTGCGGGCGAGAGTTTCGCGCCGAAGCCGACCATACCGCGCGCCTCGAGCGCGCCGTCGAGGTCGACGGCGCGCCAGGCCGCCGAATCCTCAGCGAGCCGCGAGTAGCGCAGATCCGGCAGCACGCCCGCAGACAGCGTCTCGATGCCGTGGCACGCGGCGCAGAAGCGGCCGTACAGCGCAAATGCCTGTGCGGTCTCAGCAGCGGTCAACGCCTTGGCGTCGGCTGTCCGAAGCTCAACAGGGGTTCGCACGGGCGCCGTGAATGCAGGCAGGGTCTGTTCGCCATCGAGCGCGAACACCAGCAGCCGCCCGTTGGGCGTGGCTTTCGGCCCGTCGAATGTGGGCAGGGTCAGCGGCATACCGCCCCCGTTGCCGACGGCCACCGCCACGTACTGCACGCCGTCGATGGTGTAGCTGATGGGTGCGGCGATCACGGCGTCCTGCGTCGGAAAGCGCCAGAGCTCGGTGCCGCTGGTGGCGTCGAAGGCGCGGAAGGTGTGATCGACAGTGCCCTGAAACACCAGTCCGCCTGCGGTGGCCAGCGTGCCGCCGTTCCAGGGCGCCGCGTGCTCCACGCGCCAGACTTCGCGCTGGGCCTTAGGGTCCCAGGCGATCAGTCGCCCTTGCAGGCCGGCGACGATGGCCGCTCGGGCTTCGGCATCGGGCGGCAGCGGTGAACCGAGCAGGTCGACACCCAGATTCCACTCGCCCGGCCGCGCTTCGAAGTTTGCCTCGTTGGCGTAGACGAACGGCACCTGCATGGCTGGAATGTAGACCAGACCGGTGTCCGGGCTGTAGGACATGGGGTGCCAGTTGTGGGCGCCGGCGCCGCCGGACGTGGAGACGAATGGTGCGCTCTCGAAGCGCGCGCCGGGTGTCTCGACCGGTCGGCCGGTCTCGGGATCGATGCGGCTCGCCCAGTTTACCGGCGTGATTTTCTCGGCTGACAGCAGCCGGCCGTCGCGGCGATCCAGCACGTAGAAAAAGCCGTTCTTCGGCGCGTGCATCAGCACGGGAACCGGCTGTCCCTCGATGTTGAACTCGGCCAGCGTGATCTGCTGGGTAGCCGTGTAGTCCCACGTGTCGCCCGGCGTTTCCTGGTAATGCCAGCGATAGGCGCCGGTATCAGGGTCGAGCGCGACGATGCTGGACAGAAACAGGTTGTCGCCGCGGCCTTCAGACCGGATCTGCCGATTCCACGGCGAGCCATTGCCGGTGCCAATCAGCAGCTGGTTCAGCGCCTCGTCATAGACGATGGCATCCCAAACGGTGCCGCCGCCGCCGAAGCGCACCCACTCGCGGCCGTGCCAGGTGGGCAGCGCAACGCGTGCCAGCACCGCGTCTGATGCTGCGCCGTCCGGTGGCCCCTCCGGATCTCCGGGGACGGTGTAGAAGCGCCAGACGAGCGCGCCTGTTGCAGCGTCATAGGCGCTGACATAGCCGCGCACGCCGTACTCGGCGCCGCCGTTACCGATGAATACCTTGCCGCGCGCCACCCGCGGCGCGCCGGTGATGGTCTGGGGCAGTGCCGGATCAACGGTCGCCACGGCCCAGAGCTCGCGCCCGGTGCGCGCGTCGAGCGCGATCAGACGGCCATCCAGGGCGCCCACAAAGATGCGGCCGTCGTCGTACGCCACGCCCCGGTTCACGGCATCGCAGCAGGCCTTGATGCCGGTGGCGCCGGGCACGGCTGGATCATAGCGCCAGCGCAGCGCGCCCGTGACCGCGTCGTAGGCGTAGACCTTGCTCCACGCGGTGCTGACGTACAGCGTGCCGTCCACCATCAGCGGCGTGGCCTCTTGGCCGCGGTGGGTATCGAAGTCGGCATGCCAGGCGAGCCCGAGGCGGTCGATGGTGTCGACGTTGATCTGGCGACCGGGCGAGAAGCGCTGCTCATCAGCGGTGTTGCCGTGCTGCCGCCACTCCAGTGGTGGGGCAGTGGCTGTAGCCTGATAGGGCTTGTTCAGGGCAGCGTCGGGTGCTTGATCTGTAGCTTGCCCGCACCCACCGAGAATGAGCGCGGTCAGGATCAACCCGAGCCCGATAGCGGGCCCGAAGACAGCCGTGAAGATACCGAGCCGGGATGAGCCGGCAGATCGCCCAGGCGCGGTCGCCGCCAACGTTGCGCAGATCGCCATCGCTTCCCCCCAAAGCATGCAGGCGAGGCCGGAATATAGCGGGTTGGCGCCGGGTTTGCGAAGCGCGAAGCCGCGCTGGAAGCTACACTCTGCGGCCTCGTCATTTGATCGACAGGAACAGGAGCTCGACATGAAAGTCATCATCGCTGGCAGCATCGACCTGGAGGATCCGTCGCAGGTCAAGGAGATGCTGCTCACCGCCCGGCCGCATATCGACGGCGCGCTCACCGAAGAGGGGTGTCTCGCCTACGACTGGACCGAGGATCACCTGGTGCCGGGGCGTGTGCACGTTTACGAGGAATGGACGTCATCAGACGCGCTCGAGGCGCATTTGAATGACCACTGGTACCGCGACATGGGCGCGCATCTGGCGAAATATCCGCGCAAGCCCAGCACCAACGTGATCCGCAAGTTCCGCATCGATCTGGAAGAACCGGTCTACGACAGCAACTGGGTGGCGCGCGGCCATTTCTCCACCGGAAAGGCCTGATCGCGGGCAGCCGTTGACCGCGACGACGCGGGCCGGTCTGGCCCAGCGCCGCTGTAGGCCGTTAGATCAGGTTGAAGCGTACGCCGCAGAGCGTGACCTGGTTTGGCCCCGTACGACGGCCGCGCGCGTCGGCTGCGCGCAGGATGCGCTCGCGATCCTGCGGTAGCAGATCGATGGCGCCGATGCCGAGGCCCCGGCCGTCATGATCCGGGGCAAACCGCAGCGCCATGTTGTCGAACAGGATCTGCGGGCGCCCTGCGGCATCATGTGAAAGCGGGCGCTGGAACAAAGTGCCCCAGCGTTCGGCGAGGGCAGCCGGATCAGGCCCCTGCAGCTCGACCGCTGTGAATGCTTGGACGCAATCGGTGCGGACATGCGCGCGCCAGTCCGGGCCAGCCCAAAGCCAGTCAGCCAGCTCGGCGTGCCAGTCTTCAAGCGGCAGCATAGTGTCGATCGAGACGATCGCGCCGGGGGTATCCTGGGGGTGAAAGTGGTTGGCGACGACTGCATCGCTTGCGGTCTCCCACACCACACGCACGCCACTGTCGGCCATGCGTAGGCGCCAGTCGGCGGCGTCGTCAACCTGGAACAGCAGCATGTAGCCGCCGTCACCGCCGCGGCGCTCGAGGTAGCGCCCGGCCGTGGTGCGGGGCCGCGTCGGCGCGACGACTTCCAGCAGATTACCGTTGACCGGCATCAGAGCGTTGTGCAACCCGAAGCTGGCCACGCCCGGGTCATTGAAGCAGACGCTCAAGCCGAGCACCGCGCAAAGATCGTCGACTACCGGATCCAGGTCTTGGGCCACCAGGGCAATTTGTCGAAGGCGCATGGGGTTTGCTCCAGCAGGTTGGGGGGTCAGACGGCGCGGCGGCGGAGCTCGCGCTCGAGGCTGTCGTAGTCCGCAAAGCCGATGACGGGCGCAACTTCGCGTGCCCAGATCGCGTCGAGCCCGGCCTTGACCGAGTCGGGCAGTTCCGCGCGGCCGCCGGCCCCGCCTTTGCGCACCTTGGCGGAGTCGCTGCCGGGCGGCAGTCCTCCCACCGTCTCTGTTCGTTCGCGCAGCATGGCATCGTCGAACAGAGACTTGTGCGCCAGCATCCAGTCGATCGAGGTGCGCTGGCGCGTCAGCGCGTGCAGCTCGTCATCAAGCGTTATGCCCGCGAAGCGGGCCAATCGGGTGATGGTCAGATCCGGATCATCGACCATGTGCTCGTAGGACATGAGCAAGACATCCGGGTTGTCGCGCTGGGCCCACCAGCTTCGCAGGTGGGCCCAGTAATCAGGCCCTTGGTCGCGATGCGCCATCCGGGTCGCAAAATAGTCCTCGTAGGAAATGCTGCCGGGCTCGAAGTGCCACCCCTCCATGAAGCGATACATGGAGACGAAGGCGTCTTTGGGGTCGCGCAGCGAAACGACGTAGCGGGCCCCTTTCGGGATCTGGTCGTAGCCGAGATGACTTTTGAAGCCCCGGGGTTCCGCGCGCTGCTGGGCATTGATGTCGAGCCCCAGAAGCACTGCGGTTTCGATCCACGGCACTACGCGCGAGATGTCGTCGAAGTCTGCGTCACCCCGGGTGCGTAGGGTGTGGAACGTGTGTTGCAGCCACGTCGTGCCGCAC
>CAZVMA010000184.1:0-1117 GCA_964628545.1 uncultured Pseudomonadales bacterium
GTGTGCAGGTACTGCGAGCGATGCTCGTACTCGACCCCTTTGGGGTTGCCCGTGGTGCCGCTGGTGTAGCAAAGACCGAGCGGCGAGTTCTCGTCGATCTCGGGCCAATCGTAGCGCGTGGGCTTGCCGGCGATGAACGCTTCGTAATCCACCGGGTTCGGCAGCGCCGTGTCCCACGGCTTGTCGCCGGGCTCGGACGCCACGATGATGCGCTCGACGCTCGGCATACGACCGTTCAGCTTCTCCAGCAGCGGCAGCACGTCGGCATCGACGATGATCACCCGATCCTGCGCGTGATCAATGATGTACTCGAGGTCGGTGTCCGACAGCCGGATATTCAGCGTGTGCAGCACCGCGCCCATGCCGGCGGTGGCGTGGTAGGCCTCGAGGTGTCGCGAGCCATTCCACATGAACGTGCCTACCCGATCGCCGATACCGATACCGGCATCGCGCAGGGCGTGCGCAAGCTGATGCGCGCGGGTGCGTGTTTCGAGCACCGATTGGCGACGAACCCCGGCGGCGGTGGCGGTGACGATCTCCTCGCGCGGTTGCACCTTGGCGCCGCGATCGAGAATCTTCGACATCAGAAGCGGGGAATGCTGCATTGCCACGGCAGGGACCTCCCAATAAGCTTGCCCGTTTTGCGAGCGCCGAGTTTAGCATCTGATGTCAGTCACGACGATCGAAGACCACATGCTCGGCATCCCGCACGCGCGGGCGATCGGGATGACCCTGGTCAGCCACACCGATGCTGGCGCGCTGGTGCGGGTGCCGTATGCGGAGCATCTGGTCGGTGACCCGGATACCGGCGTGATCCACGGCGGCGTGCTGACCGCCCTGCTCGACAATACCTGCGGCGTCGCCGTGCGACCGCCTGCGCAAATCGCGGCGGAGGGGCCGATCTCGATCGCTACGCTCGACCTGCGCATCGACTACATGAGTCCGGCCGAGCCGTTTCGCGACATCCTGGCGCACGCGGTCTGCTTCAAGCGCACGCGCCACATTGCCTTCGTGCGTGGGGTGGCTTATCAAGATTCGCCGGACGACCCCATCGCGACCTGCGTCGCGGCGTTCATGCTGGGCACCCGCAACGAGCCCCGCAGCGAGGGTCAGACAT
>CAZVMA010000184.1:1127-5676 GCA_964628545.1 uncultured Pseudomonadales bacterium
CAGCGGAACCCGCATCCAATCAGGAACCACGCGCATGAAGATGCTGGCTGAACTGCGCGCACAAGGCCGGGGCCGCGACATGCAGGCGGTGGCGGAGCAGATTCCCTACGCGCGCTTCCTGGGCATCCAGGTCGATCGCAAGGGTCGCGAGCTCACCATCATCATGCCATTCCAGGCGCATCTGGTCGGCAACGTCACGCTGCCGGCCATTCACGGGGGCGCTATCGGGGCGCTGCTCGAGCTGACTGCGGTGCTGCAGCTGCTGCACGACACCGCCTGCGAGCGACTGCCGAAGACCGTTGACCTCTCGGTGGACTACCTGCGTTCGGGCCGACCGCAGGATACGTACGGCCGGGCGATCGTCACTCGACATGGACGCCGAGTGGCCAATGTGCGCTCGGAGATCTGGCAGGATGATCGCGCAGAGCCGATCGCGGTGAGCCACGGACACTACCTGCTGGCGCCGCTCTGAAGGTACGCCTGCGCGCGCGTCGGCGCGGCCAGATCGTCGGCGAGACGGGCGTCAATGACCGCCCGTTCCTCGGCCAGCCGATCCGCCGACCAGCCCTTCCGGTTGGCGACAAGGTGCGCCACGGCACCCAGAGACTCCCTGCACTCCTCCGGCAGGTACCACGCCGTACGCAGCCGCCGATAGATCACGTCTTCCAGCGTTTCTGCGCCCTCGACATCGAGCGCCCACAGCACTTCCTGCTCGAACGTCGACGCAGACAGCGGGCGCGGATTCACTCCGAGCACAGCAAAGGTTTCGGCGCCGTACAGTCGAGCCAGACGCTTGGCAACCTCAGGCTGGAGCTGATAGCGGACTGCGATGTCATCCACCAGCCCGTCGATGTCGGCGCGCTCGCCGCCCGGCAGCGTCGCCAGCGGCCGCGGCATCGCTACCGGTCGCCCAAGCACGGCGCTGACCGCGGTCATCGTCTGTTCAGCCATGCGTCGAAAGCCAGTCAGTTTGCCGCCCGCGATGGTGACAAGGGGACCATCGCGCCAGATCTCGTCGCGTCGCGACATTTCCCGCGGGGATTTTCCGGGCTGCCGAATGAGGGGCCGCAAGCCGGCCCAGGTCGCAATCACGTCCCGGGGCGTGAGCGCTGATGCCGGAAAATGCGTATTGGCGGTGGCCAGCAGATAGATGACGTCGCTTGCGTCAACCGCCGGCCACACGGTTGGACCCTCAGTGTGCGAGGTATCAGTGGTGCCGATGTAGGTGACGCCATCGCGCTCGATGGCAAATACCGGGCGCCCGTCGGCGGCAGTCATCATGATCATGTTGCGCACCGGCAACCGACCGTGGGGCACCACCACGTGTACGCCTTTCGACAGATGCAGCGCGCGCCCCTGCGAGCCGCTGCCCCGCTGGCCGCCGTCCGCGCGCGCCAGCAGCGTTTCCACCCAGGGACCGGCGGCATTCACGACGGCACGCGCTGACAGGGTGATCGACGTATTTCGGCGCGCGTCTGTCGCCGTGATGCGGCAGCCCTCCGCCCCGCGTTCAAGCTTGATCACCGGCAGATGATTGCACACCACGGCGCCATCGCGCGCCGCTGCCCGCAGCGTGGCCAACACCAGCCGGGCATCGTCAGTCTGGTATTCACGATAGAGGCACGCCCACGGGGTGCGGCTCACATCCAGCCCGGGCTCCGCCACCGTCAGCGCAGCACCGACGAGATTGCGGTGGCGCTCAGCGCGGGAAACCCGGCCCAGCCACTCATACAGCGAGATGCCCACCCGCAGCTTGAAATACTCCAGCCGGCTGCGCGCCGGCACCAGCATCCAGCGCGGGTCGGTCAGATGGGGCGCCATGGTCAACAGACTGCGGCGCTCGAGCGCGCCCTCGCGAACCAGCACGACATCACCCATCGCCAGATAGCGCAGGCCACCGTGAATCAGTTTCGTCGAGCGGCTGGACGTCCCGGCCGCGAAATCGGCGGCTTCCAGCAGCAGGGTGCGCAGACCCGCCTGCGCCGCATGTCGAGCCGCGCCGGCGCCGGTAATGCCGCCGCCGATGATCACCACGTCCCAGATTTCGCCAGACAGCAGCGACGGCTCGGCAGCGCCAATGGCCCACAGGTCCTCTGGCGACGACCCGGACGGAGGCGCAGCCCCGGTGCTGTCAGCGGGCGCCGGCGTCTGGGCCGTCAATGCCGTTGGCTCTTCGTCAATGAATGCTCCGGGTCTGCCCGGCCCAGAACGGCTGGCGCAGCGTGGTCTTCAGAATCTTGCCGGCGCCGCTCTTGGGCAGCTCTTCGGCGCGGATGTCCAGCGTCTTCGGGCACTCGTAGCCCGCCAGCGATGCGCGGCAGTGCGCCAGCAGCGCGTCGGCGTCGAGGGTGACGCCCGCCTGCGGCACCACGATGGCGTGCACGGCCTCGCCCCATTTCTCGCTCGGCACGCCGATGACCGCGCATTCGTGGACACCGGGATAACTGTAGATGACGTTCTCGACCCCGGCCGAGTACACGTTCTCGCCCCCGGTGATAATCATGTCCTTGACCCGGTCGACCAGGAACAGGAAACCATCGGCGTCCAGATAGCCCGCGTCACCCGTGTGCATGAAGCCACCGCGCAGCGCCTCGGCTGTCAATTCCGGTTGCTGCCAGTAGCCCTGCATGACCATGGGCCCGCGCACGCAGACCTCACCCACCACGCCGACCGGCACTGGCCGATCCGCCTCGTCGACTACGGCAACATCGGCATTGAAGACCGCCTGTCCGGCCGAACGTATGCGTCCAGCATCGGGGCCGTCGAAGACGTGGTAGCGCGGCGCCAGGCTGGTGGCCACCGGCGAGAGTTCGGTCATGCCGTAGGACTGCAGGAATTCCACGCCGGGAAACCGCTGCATGGCTCGACGCAGCAGTTCTTCTGGCATCGGTGACGCCCCATAGGTCAGCAGCTTGAGCGAGGACAGGTCGAAGCGATCGAAGTGCGGATACTGCAGCAGCGCGTTCAGCATGGTCGGCACCACAACGGTGATCGTCACCCGATGCGCTTCGATGGCACGCAGAAACGCCTCCGGCTCGAACCGGGCAAGCATGGCGTGCGTGCCGCCCGCAACCGTGGTGGTGAACACGCGCGAGCCGCCGGCCACGTGGAACAACGGCGACACGTGCAGGTGCACCGAGTCGCCGCGAATGCCGAGATTGACCAGCGCGTTCATCGAATTGGCGACGAAGTTGTTGTGCGACAGCATGACGCCCTTGGACCGCCCGGTGGTGCCACCGGTGTAGAAGAGCGCAGCAAGATCCTCGCCAGATCGATTTGCATCCGGCACCGGGGTTGCGGCCGCCAGGGCGGACTCGTAGTCAAACCAGTCCGCGAAACCTGCGCCGACACTGTGGCCCGCAACGTTTGCCAGGCCCACTGCAAGAATCGACTGGAGTGCCGGGCACGCTGTCCGTAAAGCCGGGATCTCGCCCGCGTATGTCGCGTCCACGATCAGCACGCGCGCACCAGCATCGGTCAGACAATGCACTTTTTCGGGGAGCGCCCAGCGCGTGTTCACCGGCACCATCACGGCACCTGCCCACAGCGTCCCGAAATACGCCTCCACGTGCGCGGGCGTGTTCGGCGCGAGAATCGCAATGCGGTCGCCCGGCTCGACACCCAGCGCGTGAAGCACACCCGCGAGCCGCGCGACCCGATCGGCAAACTGGGCCCATGACCAGTGCACGCCCTCGCCTACCAGCGCCGGATGTGCCGCGTGCAGCTGCACCGCCCGATGTATGCCTTGCGTCAGCCGCATGTCGATCCCCTGCCGAAAAGGGCGCATTCTAGCCCGGTCGTACGGAGGGCTGGCATGAAGATCTGGGTAGATGGCGACGCGTGCCCGGTGCCGATCCGGGAGATCCTGTTCAAGGCCGCCGAGCGCACGCGCACCGAGACCACGCTGATCGCCAATCACGCCGTGCGCGTGCCGCCATCGCAGGTTATCCGGCAGCGAATCGTGCCCGGCGGGTTCGATGTTGCCGATCAGGCTATCGTGGCCGAGGTTGCAGCGGGCGATCTGGTGATCACCAGCGACATTCCGCTGGCGGCCGACGTGATTGCCCGCGCGGCCCTGGCCCTCAGTCCGCGCGGCGAGCTGTACACCGCCGAGAACATCCGCGCCCGCCTGAACATGCGCGACTTCATGGATACGCTGCGGGGCAGCGGTATTCATACCGGTGGGCCGCCGCCGTTCGGGCCAGCCGAGCGCAAGCTGTTCGCCGATCATCTGGACCGGCTGCTGGCAAAGCGGCCGCGCTGAAATCGCGCCGGCTCTGCCGCCTAGGACGCGTGCAGGGTCAGCAGGACAGCACTTCGCAAGCGGGAAGCTCATCCGGGCCCGACTCTGCGGGTGCATCGGCCCTGGTGTCCGCCAGCGCCCGCAGCTCTTCGGCCAGATCGGCCAGCCGCTCGTCAAGCCGAAGACGTTGGCGATCGCTCAGGTTGTTCAGCAACCAGGCTGATACTTCTCCGGACAGGCCGCGGTTGTTCTCCCAGACCGCCTCGAGCTCAGCGCCGTAATAGGCTTCCCGCCGCGCGGCCAACA
>CAZVMA010000185.1:0-3206 GCA_964628545.1 uncultured Pseudomonadales bacterium
CGGTCAGCAGCGCCGCGCGCGTGGGCGAGCACAGCGCGGTGGTGTGAAACTGGTTGAAGCGCAACCCGTTCGCGGCGACGCGATCCAGCGCCGGCGTGGGGATCGGGCCGCCGAACGTGCCGCAGGTGCCGAAACCGACGTCATCCAGCAGCACCAGCACAATATTCGGTGAACCTGAGCGCGGCAGGGTGACGCCGGGTCGCGCGGGCTCGGAAGCGTCGACCAGACGCCCGAGCGTGCCGCCAAACGGCGGCGTTGGGCTCGGCAGCGCTGGCCCGGTGGGCTGCCAGGGCGTGCTCAAGGCGCGACGCCTGCGGACCACGACGCGTGCTCGATGCACCCGCGCACCGCGTCAACGGCTGAACGGTCACCGGTCACGGCGATCTCCGCATCCGGCCATGCAACCCTGTGCCCGAGCAGCGCCAGCAGTGTGGCTCGGGTCATGGATGCGGTGCCGGTGGCCCCGCTGCCGTCGGTCGGTACGGCGACGCAGTTGCGCACCTCGAGTCCGGCGGCTTGCCCATCCACCACGAAACAGGCGTGTGCCCGAATGCCGTCCGCGCGCGCCGGGTCCAGCAGAACGCGCAGGGTGTGCACGAGATCCACCGAGGTCGCGTGCGCGACCCCCTTCGACCCGAAGGTGTGCGACATGAACCGGTCCATCGGTGTCTGGCCGTCCAGATGCCGGGCTCGGGTGATCGCCCAATTGCGAATGTTTGCGGCCGGTGTGCGCTCGGCCACGAGCCGCAGGCCGCGCGCGAGCAGGTCGCGGTCCGCCTGGCTCGCGCCCTCGGAGCGCACCAGCCACGTCGCAAGCTCCACGCCCCACCGAATATCGTCCTCCGCAAATGCCGCCTCGGCTTTGCGTGCCGTGGCGGCTCGGCCGCCGAAACCCGACACCAGCCGGGCGTAGCGCTCCGCCGGCTCGAGCGGGAACAGCTTCGACTCGTCGCCGTCGAACCAGCCGCGCACGCCGGCATAGATCTGCCGCACGTGGTGCTCGGCGACGCCGTAACGCTCGCTGGTCATGTAGTCCTGGTCATATACCGCGGGCAGCGAAACGCGCGCGGCGACCTCGTCCATGGTCCAGCCCTTGTTGATACCGCGCACGGTCTGGTCCCACAGGAACTGGATCGAGTCGCGATATCGCTGCGCGCGTTCCAGGATGTTGGCTTTGCCGTGGAGCGGGGGGCCATGGGTGGCGATCAGATGTTCGGGCGCCCACGCGATGATCTGCTCGATGCCCTGAATGAGCACGCGGGGATCCCGGTACTCTTCACCTCGGATGGCAAACACGTTGAACAGGGCGGGCCACACGGTGTTGTGTACGCAGATGCCGGTTTCCGGGAAGAAGAAATTGACCGAGTCGTCGGCGTCGCTCGGCGCGTGCTGAAACAGTATCCGATTGCCCGCCACCATGAGCTCGGGATATATCCGGGCGTGGCGGGCGCGTGCGCCGGGGTGCGGTACGCGAAGCCGAGGCCGACGTTCACGAGCCCGTCCGGCCCCTCGCTCGGCATCATGATGCCGAACTGTTCCACGAGGCCGCGTGCGTAGGCCGGCGCGATCTCGCCCGAGGTTCGGGCCTTGTTCACCGCGACGCGCGGGTGTCCGTATACCGGTAGCGGGACCGCATGGTGTCCTTCGTCTAGGACCGCCCGGGTGCCTTCGACGTAGTGGAAATGGGTGTACACGATCGCCGCGATGGGGCGATCGGTCGCGCTGCGCAGCGCCTTGAGCGCGATCGCCATCTCCTGCACGGACTCGCCGGTGTCGAACGCGATGATGCCGTCCGGGGCATCGATGAAGGTCTGGTTGGACAAGCCGTTTCCGACCAGGCACCAGGCCCCGGGTGTCACCCCATGGAATTGGTGTCGGACGACGTCGTTCTGGGCGAGATGATCACGGTGGACCCGGGCGCCGCCCGGTGCGGTTACCACCTGTCTGTCGGTGCTGTCGAAGCTGCGTGTAGGCACGTGTTTCCCCGTGCCACCGTAAGGTGGCGTTCCGTAATGGCGAGACTCCAGTCGCGTTCAGGGAAGCCATGAAGCCCGCGAACGCGGGAGCGCGCATCTCATCCTTGCCCATGCAGGCTGGGCAGCTGGTCGTTCGACCAGATTTTGCGGATGAAGCGCGGGTTCTTCGAGGACATGTCGATTTGGTACAAGCTGTTGCCGCCGTCTGCAGGCAGGCCGACGATCTCGCGCAGGCTTCGCGCCAGCCAGCGCTCGATCTTCAGCACCACCATCTTGCGGCGCAGGCGGCCCTGCTCGTCGCGGTTCAGAATCGTGGGCAGCGAGTTCAGCGTCAGGATCTCGTCCAGCGCCGTGTTGGCCATTTTTTCGCGGCCCTCTTCGCTGGCGTAGAAATGGGTGACCGCAAACACCAGCCGACCGGGCTGAATGCGCTTCAGGAACTGACAGGTCTGCACGACGGTAGAGCCCGTGCGCACCATGTCGTCCATCAGCACGATGTCGTGGCCGCGCACCTCCTCGAAGGTCGACTCGCTGTCCTGGTGCAGGGTGATCTCGACCTGCCGCTCGCCGGAGCGCGCCTTGTCCAGCAGCACGCATTTCGCTTTCGGCAGACCCAGTCGGCGGAACATTTCCGTGACAAAGCCCCGTGCGCCCTGGTCCGGCGCGCAGAGCGCCAGGCCTTCGCCAAGGGGGCCGTACTTGACCAGGTTGGAATTGCGCAGATAGTCGACGTAGATGTCATAGGGCATCAGGTTGTGGAACTGATTCTCGAACACCTCGCGAAACATGGTCTGCACGGCGTGCGAGTGGTTGTGCACCGTCAGCACGCAGTCCACGCCGGCGAGACGCAGCAGCTCTGCATACAGCTTGGCGGTAAAGGGTTGCCCGTCGAATTTCTTCAGATCGCGCTGGTCGCGCTCGAACAGCGTGTCGCCGAGATCGCGGCGCGGGCCCCGATCCTGCGCGCTGTAGTAGAGGTCGGGCTCGACCAGAATCACGCGCTGCGCGCCGTTTTCTTTGGCCGCCCGCGCCATCAGCAGCGTGCGCATGGCGAGCGTCTGGCGGCTCACCACCCGGCTGGTGGTGCTGACGATGATGACGGTCTTGCCGCTCAGCGAGGCGCCGATGCGCGAGAAGTCGTTCTCGTCCGATATGAAGCGCGGGCAGAACTCGGAGTTCGCGAACGTCTTCATGCTGATCAGGTCGGCGATGTCCTCGGTCTGCCCCATG
>CAZVMA010000185.1:3216-3698 GCA_964628545.1 uncultured Pseudomonadales bacterium
ACGCCACGTCGATCGCGAACGGATCGTCGGACGAGTTGCCTACCACAATGACATCGCTGGGTTTGGCGCGGTTGGTCTGGGTTTCAGTCACTGGCGGGGCTCCTCACGAACGGGGCGCTGCGAGGGCTGGTGACGGCTGGGCCCGCAACGGGCGGCCATGATCCCACGGTTGGTGTGTGTCTACCAATCCGTGCTGCGGACCCTGCGGTGATTAGTTGCTGTGGGCGCAATCCCTGTTAGTCCGTACGGTCCCTCGTCGGGCTATGCAATACTCGTAGTCCGCGCAGGGGGGCGCTACCGGTGCTGTCGCAGGGCGCACGGTGAGAGAACGCCGAGGCGAAAGGGGGAGGCTGCCATGTCGCGCGCTGCGGTACCGGCTTCGATCAAGCTGTACTACGCCATCGGCGGGTCCGGCGAGGCTATCAAGAATGCCGCTTTTGGCTTCCTGCTGATCTTCTACAACCAGGTGCTCGGGCTCTCGG
>CAZVMA010000185.1:3708-5633 GCA_964628545.1 uncultured Pseudomonadales bacterium
TGATAGCCGATGCCATCATCGATCCGGCCATTGGGTCATGGTCCGACGGTCTTCAGTCTCGCTATGGCCGACGGCACCCGTTCATGGCGCTCGCCATCGTGCCGTTCTGCCTGTTGATCTTCGGGTTGCTGTGGCCCCCTGCAGGTTTGTCCGATCTTGCGTTGTTTCTCTGGCTCACCGGGTTCTCTATCGGTACCCGCGCGGCGCTCGCTGTCTTTCATGTGCCCTATCTATCGCTGGGTGCGGAACTGACGCAGGACTACCGCGAGCGCACGCAGATCGCTGCAGCCCGGACGGGTGCCGCCATCATCGCCGGCGGCTTGATCACCCAGGCCCTCTGGCTGTGGATTTTTGCGGGTGCCTCCGGTGGTGCCGGCCAACTGGTACGCGACAACTATTTCTCGGTGGCCCTGCTGTGTGCGCTATCGATCGGCGCGTGCTGCGCAATCAGCACGTTCGGCACGCTGCGCTATGCCGATCGGTTAGCGGGCTCGCGGCAGGCGCCGCGCCCATTCGGTTTGCGCCAGACCTATCGCGATATCGAAGAAGCGCTCGGCAATCGCGCCTTTCGGGCCTTGTTCGTCGGTACCGTGGTGTTCTTCATCTACTCCGGCTTTCAGGGCGCGATGGGTACCCATCTGTTCACGTTTTTCTGGAAGCTGTCCGCGGGGGCGATCGGCCACATTTCACTCGCGGCCCTGGCTGGTGCCGTGGTCGGGCTCTTCTTCGTGCCCTGGTTCAATGGTCGCTATGACAAGAAGTGGACCGTCATCATCGGTGTGCTGGCATCGGCCGCGCTGACCACCGGGCCCGTGGTGCTGCATTTGTTCGGGCTGATGCCCGTCGACCCGAAGACGCTGGAAATGACGCTTGCGGTACTCACCGCGCTAGCCTCGTTCATCGGGGTACAGGCCACGGTCACGGTGGCGTCCATGATGGGCGATATCGCCGACGAGCATGAACTGCGGCAGGGACGGCGGCAGGAGGGCATTTACTTCGGCTCCTACGCCTTTTCCGGCAAATGCACGACCGGCCTCAGCACCATCCTCGCGGGCATTGCGATTGACCTGATTGGGCTCAAGCCTCAGGCGCATCCCGATGCGGTGTCGGAAGCTGTGCTGATGAACTTCGGCTGGGCCTACGTGCTGGTGGCCCTGTTGCTGATCATTTCGACACGCGTGTTCTTGCCGTACGACCTGGACCGGCGTCGGCATGAGAGCGTCCTGGCGGCGTTGCGGGCGCGGGCACGGGCACGGGGTGAGGGTGTCGCGCCGTAGGTGTAGGGCGTTTGCGGAATGGAAGAAACAGGTTTTCGTGGACCTGGGTGACTATCCCCCGGGGCGGGGCCCCGGGGGTCTCGACAATGGCGCTTATTCTCAGGAGAGTTTGGCGGGCCCGTAGAGCTGCGTGAACTCGTTCTTGCGGGGGCCGGCGTAGCCGAACAGGTACGCCCCCACCTTGCGCATCTGAATCTCCTCAGATCCCTCGGTGATGCGATAGCGGCGGTGGTGCCGGTAAATGTGCTCGAACGGCTTGTGCCGCGAGTAGCCCATGCCGCCGTGCGTCTGCATGGCCTGGTCTGCAGCGTCGCAGCACAGCCGGTTGCCGATGTAGTTGCACATGGACACGCGGTCCGAGATTTGTCGTTCGACTTCCTTGTGCGGAAGCTCGTCCATTGCCACGGCAGTTTCGCGAATCAGCAGACGCAGCATCTGGGCCTGGGTGTGCAGCTCGATCAGCGGCCATTGAATGGCCTGATTGTTCGACAGTGGCTTGCCAAATGGTTTCCGTTGACGCGCGTAGGCCACGCTCTCGTTGATGCAATACACGGCGGCACCCAGCGACGATGCGGCCTGCCGGATGCGGTTCTGGTGCACGAAGCTCTGGCCGATAGCCAGGCCGTTGCCGATCTCGCCCCAGTAATA
>CAZVMA010000186.1:0-2535 GCA_964628545.1 uncultured Pseudomonadales bacterium
CCGTCAGGAATGCCGAGCAGTGGTTTCACGTGCGCTTCCTCGCGACACAGCAGCGTGGTCAGCACGCATCCCAGACCTTCGTTACGGCAGGCGAGCAGCAGGTTCTGCACGGCCGGGTAGACCGAGCCGCCGCCCACCACGGACGGTCGCGGCAGCAATTCGTCGGTGATCGTCATCAGCGTGGGGTTGAAGCAGAAGACGGCGATGACCGGTGCCTCGTGCAGGTGCGTCGCCAGGTAGTCGCCGGCGGCGAGGGCGCGCTCGGATTTGTCGCGTTCCGCGGGCGGCATGCGCGCCATGCGTTCGCGGTAGTGCGGTGTATACCCCTCCCAATGCGGTCGATACAGATCTGCAAGCGCCTGCCGAGCGGCCGACGCGCGCACCGCGATGATGCGCCAAGGCTGCAAATTACCGCCGGTCGGCGCCCACGTGGCAGCGCGAAACACGCGCTCCAGCACGTCCTCTGGAATCGGGTCCGGGCGCAGGCGGCGCACGGCGCGCAGAGTGCTCATCGCGTCATAGAGATCCATCAGGCGCGCTCTCCGTTAGTGAACTGGAAATGGTCGGACATGCGCGCACGGACTGCGCCCTGATGTTCGAAGTATTGCCGGAAGCCGCCGTTGTAATTGCCGTCTTGGCGTCGGTTGCTCTCGCCCTCGAAGTGGCACTACCCCGGCGTGCATTCCGCATTCCGGTTGGTTTTGCCGCGGTGCCGGATGACCTCGTCGACCCACCATGATTCGGCCGTCTCGGTGACGTCCAGCGTGCGATAGCCGTGCTGCCGCACATGATCAATGCAGGCGGCGATGTGGTCGCCCTGCGTTTGCAGCATGTCGGTGAGGTTGAACTGAAATGACGCCTGATAGCCACCCATGATGAACAGGTTCGGGAAGCCGTGGGTGTGAATGCCGAGCAGCGTTCGGATGCCGTCGGCATACTTGTCTTCAAGATCAAGCCCGTGGCGTCCGAGAATTCGGTTGTAGATGCCGGTTTTCTGCACCTCGAAGCCAGTGGCGTAGATCAGCAGGTCAACGGGATACTCGCGGTCTTCGAATTCCGGGCCGGCCGGCGTAATGCGGGTGATGCCCTTGCCGCGCGTATCAACGAGATGCACGTTCGAGCGGTTGAACGTGGGCAGGTAGTCGTTGTGAAAGCAGGGCCGCTTGCACATGAACATGTACCACGGCTTCAGGGCAGCCGCGGTCTCCGGATTCTCGACAATCGCATCGATGCGCGCGTGGATGCGCATCATGTGATCGATGTTGGCGTTCTCTTGTCGGCGCAGCTTCTCTTCCGGCGACAGGGCCGCCAGACGCGCGGTTTCCTCGGGCGAGCGCTCGAAGGCGGCCAGCACTTTAGCCCGACGTTGATGCTGCCAGCCGGGCTTCAGGCGGCGCGCCCAATTCGGATCGGTGGGCCAGTCCTCGCGCACGTCGATTGACGACGGGGTGCGCTGAAACACGTACAGCGCCCGTGCCTGACGCGCCAGCTCCGGTATCGCCGGTGCCGATGATGCCCACGGTCTTGTCGCGCAGATGCTCGAGCGTCGGGCCCGTATATGCGTAATCCCAGCGCGAGGTGTGAAACGCATGTCCGCGAAAGGTATCCATGCCCTCGATGCGCGAAAGCTTGGGTTTTGAAAGCGTACCGTTTGCGCAGATGACGAAGCGCGCCCGCATGCTGTCGCCACGGTCGGTGGTGATGCGCCACAGCGCCGCCTCGTCATCCCAGGTCGTACCCGTGACCGTGGTATGGAACACCGCGAGATCGTACAGCTGATAGCGCCGCGCGATGGCCTGGCAGTGCGCAAGGATTTCCGGCCCGCGCGCGTACCGGTTCACCGGCACATAGTCCATCTCGTCCAGCAGGGGCAGGTAGTCGTACGCGACCACGTCGCAGGCAACGCCCGGATAGCGGTTCCAGTACCAGGTGCCGCCCACGTCGCCGGCCCGCTCGACAATGCGGATGCGCTGGACGCCGATCTCGCGCAAGCGCGCGGCGGTCAGCAGAGCGGAAAACCCGCCGCCGATGAATAGGGCGTCGACCTCGTCCGTAAGCGGATCACGCCCGATGGGCGCTGTGGCGTGGGGGTCCAGGGCGAACCGGGCGAGTGGCCCGTCGAGGTCGGAGGTGTACTGCGCAGTTCCCTCGGGCCGGTAGGCTAAACGCAGGTCGCGCTCGTCCGCGAACCTGCGCTTGATGTCTTCGTACCAGGATTGCGGTCGCTCGGCCACGGTTCGCGCTCCTCGGCGGTCAAAACTCCGCGCGCGGACTGGCCGGCGCGGAGCGTGGACTTCAGCTTGCGTTCAGCACCGTGTAGACGCGCTGCTGGAAATACCAGCGACCGCCCACCTTGACGTAGTCGTCGTCATAGCGGCCGGTGACGTTGCGCTTGACGCCATCCTTCTGATGCAGGAACTCTTGCTGGTACCAGGTGCCGTGCGCCTTGTCGCCGTCGACCAGGATCGGGCCGGCGGAAGCGAAGAAACCGACGAACTCGAAGCCGCTCATCGCTTGCTTCCACATCGGATAGAA
>CAZVMA010000186.1:2545-5632 GCA_964628545.1 uncultured Pseudomonadales bacterium
GCAGATGCCAGGTGGCATCGTCGCGCCAGTTCTCGGCCCAGGCGTCGCCGTCGAAGCGCATGACGGCATCATTGTAGGATTCGACCAGTTCGCGGATTGCGAGTCGGTCTTCGATCGGGCCTCGGCTGATCATGATGTGTTCCGTTCCTCTTGTTCAGAAGCTTGTTCTTGTTCAGAAGCCTGTTAGGGAAAAGGTATCGTCTCTGAAGTGCGCCGGGTCTGATTCGGATGCCGATGCTGGCCGATGTGCTCGGCCAGCGTCGGCGGTCGGTCACAGTCCCTTGCGGCCAGCCTCGCGAATCATGGGCTGATACTCGCCAAAGGCGGGGCCCGCAACCGTCGAGCCGGTGGTGATGCCGGCATCGGTGGTGAGGGTGTGCCCGTTGGTGTAGCCCGACTCGTCGCTGGCGAGCCAGAGTGCGGCATTGGCCACGTCCTCGGCCACGCCTGGCCGGTTCAGCAACGGCGAGTTGGCGGCCAGGCCGGCCTTGGTCTGCTCGATGGCCTTCGGGTCGCCGGTCATCACGTTTGCGACCATGGCCGTGGCCATGCCCGCCGGGGCAATCGCGTTGACGCGAATGCCATGGCGGCAAAGTTCCGCACCGGCATTCTTGGTCAGTCCGACGACGGCGTGCTTGCAGGCCGCATACGCGTGCGGACCCAAACCGCCCATGATGCCGGCGGTGCTGGCCAGACTAATGATCGCGCCGGTCTGGCGCGGCTTCATCACCCGGGCTGCGTGTTTCATGCCGTAGAACACGCCGTTCAGAAGAATGTCGATCGTCGCCTTCCATTCGTCGGCAGGCGTGGTGTCGATTGGGCCGACGGCGCCGACGATGCCGGCGTTGTTGACCATGATGTCGAGCTGGCCGAACTCGCTGACCGCGCGATCAACCAGACCAGCGATGTCGTCTTCCTTGGTTACGTTGCAGATCTGGAACACTGCAGCTGCGCCGAGTTCCGCCGCAATGGCTTCGCCGGCCCCGGACTGGATGTCGCCCAGCACCACGCGGCAGCCCTCCTTGACGAAGCGCCGCGCCATGGCCGCGCCGAACCCGCTGGCGGCACCGGTGATGGCCGCAACCTTGCCCTCAAGTCGTCCCATGAGATGGTTCCCCCTCGATAATCCCGCAATCCTGCGCTGTGAGCGGCCCTGTTTCCGGTGGCCGCCCGTACCCTCTACCGCCGCGCGGTATCACCAGGGGTGAATCTCGCCGTTCCACTTGTAGAACGAGCCGGAGTCGCTCTTGGTCATGCCGGCGATCACGGAACGGATGCCGGAGGCGCTGTCTTCGACCGTCAGTTGCGCGTGCGGACCACCCATGTCGGTTTTCACCCAGCCCGGATGCATCAGCGCAACGGTGATGGGCTCTGCCTTCCAGTCGATGGCCAGAACCTGGGCCACCTTGCTCAGTGCCGCCTTGGTGGTCGAGTAGATCAACATGCCGCCCATGGGCCAGGTGGAGGCGGCCAGCTGGCTGGTCACGTTCATCAGCTTGCCGTTGCCGGAGGCGACCAGGTTTGGCTTGAAGCTGCGTGCGACGATCAGCGGCGCGATGGTGTTGATGTTCAGGGTCGCGTGCCAGTCGTCGATGTCGACGTTGTCGATGCCTTGGGCGGCACCGCCCGCGACGCCGGCATTGTTGATGACGATGTCGATGGCAGCATCGCCGATGCGCGCGCGCGCGGCCGTGATGGAGTTGAAGTCGGCCATATCCATCTGCTCGATGCGCAGCCGACCCTGGTCGGGCAGGGCGCGCAGTGCGTCGGCGCGCGCCGGGTCGCGGACGCAGGCGATGACGCTGTCGCCAGCCGCCAGATATTGCCGCACCAGCTCGAGGCCGATGCCCCGGTTAGCGCCCGTAATCAGTACATTAGCCACAGTGTTCCCTCCCTGTGCATGGCCAACCGATTGAACCCGAAGGACGGGTGACAATCAACGTTGACTGTTTCCGAACGCCGTCGGGGCGCCGGATTGCTGAACAAGAGTCGCTGAATCAGAGTTGCTGAATCAGAGTTTCGTGATCAGAACTGTCGAGTGCCGCGCGCGACCAGCTGATGACGCACGATCTTCCAGCCGGCTGCGGTGCGGCGCATGTCTGAGCGATAGGTGGCCCACAGCACCAGAATCTGCCCTTCCTGTGCCTTCAGGTAATGCAGGGCCTGCACGTCGGTGCGGCAATGCGCCTCGTCGCCGTTCACGGTGGCAAGCTGCGGGCCCAGCATGTGCTGGGTCGGCCCGTACTGTTCCAAAGCCTGGCGCACGTAGGCGACCCATGCGTCCCGCCCGTGGAACGTGTTGGCGCCGAAGCCGACGACCTCGACGTTGTCGGCGAAGCAGGACGCGTACATGTCGAAGTCGCGTTCATCGACGCCGGCTGCGTAGCGCAGCATGACGTCTTGCAGGGCAATGCGATCTGCGGTCAGTGAGTCGCTCATGACAATCTCCCCCGTGTCACGATCTGTGGGACGTTGAGTATACCCACTGATCGGGTGCCGGTAGCCACTACCGAAGCCGGCGACGTCTTTGTCATACTCGAGGCCTATCGGGGGACGCCAACACGGCTTCATTCTGGCGAGGGAGAGCGACATGGGACGGGTACAGGGCAAGATTGCAATCGTAACTGGCGCGGCCTCCAATCCGGGGCTTGGTCGATCGACCGCGCTGGCGCTGGGGCGTGAAGGCGCAACCGTGGTGGTCACCGACCTGGATCTGGCGGGCGCAGAAGACTGTGCGGCCGCCATTCGTGCAGCCGGCAGCAACGCGCTGGCCCTGCATCACGATGTGACCAGCGAAGGGCAATGGCAGGCGGTGATCGAGCGCACCATAGCCACCTACGGCCGGCTCGACGTGCTGGTCAACAACGCCGGCATCGCGGTGCTGAAGCGCATTGCCGACATGTCGCTCGCTGACTGGAATCGGCAGATCGACGTCAACCTGACGAGCGTGTTTCTGGGCTGCAAATACGGCATGGCGGCCATGCGCGACAGCGGTGGTGGCTCGATCATCAACCTGTCCTCGGTCGCTGGTCTGGTGGGCATGGCCACGTGTGTCGCGTATGGCGCAGCGAAGGGCGGCGTACGCAT
>CAZVMA010000187.1:0-2593 GCA_964628545.1 uncultured Pseudomonadales bacterium
CGGCGCCAATTCCTGACGCTCGTCGAACCGATGCATGAAGCGCTCGCCATCGGGCAGCAGCAGCAAGCCGCCTTCGCCGCGCACCGCCTCGGAGATGAGGAATGATTTCGCGTGCGGATGGTACAGGCAGGTGGGATGGAACTGATTGAACTCCATGTTCGCGATGCGACAGCCCGCGCGCCAGGCCATGGCAATGCCGTCGCCGGTCGAGCTGTCCGGATTGCTGGTGTACAGGTACACCTTGCTGGCGCCGCCGGTGGCCAGAATCACGAAGCGCGCTTCGAATACCTCGACGTGCCCGGATGAACGATTCAGCACGTAGGCGCCTGCGCAGCGGTGTGGATGCCGCCCGAATTTGCTCAGATTGATCAGGTCAATGGCGACGCGATCCGGGAACATCTCGATGTTTGGATGTGCCTGCACGCGCTCGGTCAGCGTTTCGATGATGGCGCGGCCGGTGGCGTCGGCCACGTGCAGCACCCGGCGGAACGAATGTCCGCCTTCTCGAGTCAGATGGTAGGCGTTGTCCTCGGCGTCGAAACGCACACCGAGGCGCACCAGTTCATCAATTGCGGAGGCGGCATGCTCGACCGTGAAACGCACCACCTCGGGATCACACAGCCCGGCGCCGGCGTTCAGCGTGTCCTGCAGGTGCGATTCGGTGCTGTCCGCCGGATCGGTGACGGACGCGATGCCGCCCTGCGCCCAGGTGGACGAGGCGGCCTCCATGCCGTCCTTGCACAGCACAGTGACGCGCGCGCGCTCGGCGAGATGCAGCGCCGCCGAGAGTCCGGCTGCGCCGCCACCGATGATCAGCACGTCGGTTGCGAAGCGTTCAGTCATCCTGCTATTCCGGACAGAGGGCTCGGGTCATGCGGTCGCCTAGTATAGTCACCCCGGTCGCGGCAGAATATCGGTCCACACTAAACCCCGCGACGGCATCCGTGGCAAAGGACACCGACACGGAACTCGTGCGCCGCGTCAAGCATGGCGACCCTCGTGCGTTCGACCTGTTGTTTAGTCGCTATCAGTATCGCATTGTCAGCCTCGTCAGCCGCTACCTGCGTGATGCCGATGACGTTCAGGACGTGGTGCAGGAAGCCTTCATCAAGGCCTATCGCGCGTTGCCGCGCTTTCGCGGCGACAGTGCGTTTTACACGTGGCTGTATCGGATCGCGATCAACACCGCCAAGAACCATCTGGCTGCGCGCGTGCGACGCCCAGTGCAGGTCGATGTGACGCTGGAGGACGCCGAGCAGTTTGACAGCGCAGACGCTCTGCGCGACGTTGAATCGCCGGAGTCGGCCCTCGCTCGCGACCAGCTCGAAGCGGAAATCCTGGCCGCTATCGCCGACCTGCCGGAGGATCAGCGCAGCGCCATCACGCTGCGTGAGTTCGACGGTCTTGCGTATGAGGCGATCGCAGAGATCATGGACTGTCCGGTGGGAACCGTGCGCTCCCGCATTTTCCGCGCGCGCGAGGCCATCGACCGGCGCATTGCCCCGCTCATAGGGGGCCATCGGGATGGTCGTGGAGAGGAGAGCCAGCAGCAATGACGGAACAGCTAAAGCAATCGCTCTCGGCAGTGGTCGACGGCGAAGCCGACGCCTTCGAACTACGCCGCGTGCTGGACGAGCTGGAGCACGATGCCGAACTGCGGGCAACATGGTCGCGCTATCACTTGATCGGCAGCGTCATACGCGGCGAACGCTCGGCAGCTACGAGCGTGGTCGCGCGGGCGCTCGAGCGGCGGGTGCCGATTGCGATTCGCGCCGACGCGTCCGCAGCCAACACACCGGACGCGTTTGCGCCCGCTGGGAGTGCAGCGGAATCGGCGCCCGACTTGCGGATTGCTCGGGCATCAGACAATAGCCACGACATCACGTCGGCTTCGGTCGCCTCCCGCCACCCCGGCAGGCATGCTCGAATGGGGCTAGGCGCCGCAATGGTGTTAGCCGCCATCGTGGGTTTGTTGGTCGGTGTTGCCGTGGACGACGTAGACTCGGACAAGATGCCGCAAGTTGCAGCGAACGGCCAAAACCCGGTCGACCGCATCAACAGTGACCTCATGCAGACGCATCCAGCCGCGAGCCTCCAGGCGCAGAGCAACCGGGCAGCCGCGCCGGCTACCCCAACTGCCGGCCCGGCGCCAGAGTCGCTATCGCCGGCACAGCAACAGCGGGTGCGCGCCTATATGCTGCAGCATGCGCAACAGCAGGCACTTGATCAGCGTGGTGTGATCTCTCTGGTGAAAATGGCCACCTACGAGGCACCATGATCGAAGCAGCGGACATTCGATCTGATCCGTTGCGTCTACGCTGCATCCGCGTAGCTTGGCGCGGAAGGCACAACAGGCGGTTGCTGGCCATGGGGGTGCTGCTGTCGATGCTGCAGCTGGCCTCGGTCGCAGCGGCCCGCGGCGAGCCCACAGAGTCGGCGCCAGACACCGACCACGGCGATCCGCGTCTCTGGCTCGAAGACATGCACCGCGCGTTTGCCGAGCAGAGCTACGATGGTGTCTTCACCCGCTTTGCCGGACGCGACCTGTCCACCTTGCGCACGCTGCCCGCGCGCGAACTCAGCGCCGGACTGG
>CAZVMA010000187.1:2603-5619 GCA_964628545.1 uncultured Pseudomonadales bacterium
TGTCGACCTTGCGCATCGTGCACATGGTGATCGCCGGCGAACCACGAGAGCGTCTGGTACACCTGAACGGCGCGCCGCGACAGATCATTCGCCGCGGCGGCGAAGTCACCTGCATCGTGGCTCCCGACGACGATTTGCTGACCCTCAGCCAGCAGCTTCCCAACGGCCCATTTGCTGACGTGTTCGTGCGCGATTTTTCCCGCGTATCGGGGCGCTACAGTCTGTCCGTTGCCGGCGAGGACCGGGTTGCGGATCGACCGGCGGTACAGCTGACGATCACGCCGCGCGACCGACACCGGTATGGTTATCGCCTCTGGCTCGATCGCGATTCGCGGCTGCTGCTGCGGTCGGAGCTGGTCGACGCCGACGGCGGCCGGCTTGAATTTTTCCAGTTCACCCAAATTCGCATCGGGTCCGAGGTCGATCCGGCATCTCTCGAGCCCGAGCTGTTTTCGGACAGCCCCAGCAGGCAACTGAAGCTGACTTCGGCCAGCCCGTCCGCTGAGGTGTCGTCAGATATCGGCTGGACGCCGGGCTGGCTGCCTGAGGGGTTCACCCGGATCACGGCGTCGCGGCACCCGGAGTCCGGTAATCTGCGCCAGCCGTTGGCGCGTATGCTCTATTCGGACGGACTTGCCGATGTCTCGGTCTTCATCGAGGCGGCCGAGCCGGCGCGCGAAACAGGCGCGCAGGTCCTGGAATCGCGCGATGGCGCCACCATTGCCATCACTCGGCCGGTACCCGGGAATGTGCGTTCGTCTGACTCCGGGCACCTGATTACAGTAGTGGGCGAGGTGCCGCCGGAAACGGCGCGCCGTATTGCCGATCACATGCGCGAAGGCACAATTCCGTGACGCGCGGCACCGAAGGGTCAGCTCCGGTAACGCTAACTTGCATGAGGCCCGCTCCCGGGTTGCCGATGCCAACCGCGATGGGCTGCGGCCCCGATTGCGCCTGCCTGCGGCGTCGAGGTTCCCGCGGCGACCATGGTGTCACAGTCGTGACAGAGATCATGGCCAGCGGCGCGACTGCGCTGGATCATGCGGATGCACCGGATAGGAGCGGCGCTGGGCGTGTGTTGCTGATGGATGATCCCGACCTCGGTCGCATCTCGGCCAGCGCTGCCGGCCTTTCGCACCTGGCCGTGCGTGTGTTCGGTTGGCCGCTGGTCGCGTTGTTGGCAGGCGCCGCGCTCGGCCAGACCCATGGTGAGGTCGCGGGTGTTATTGGCGCTGTCGCCGGTGCCGTGCTGGGAGTGACCGCGGTCCGGCTCGATCGAGCCGCGCTGACTGCGCGATTGCGGCTCAGGCGGCAGCTCCCCGGGGAAGCGTGATCGACCGTGCAGAGGGCGAAAGCGCGGAAGACAGCAGAAAGGTTTGGTCAGGGCTGACTAGAATAGTCTCGACAGGCGTGAACAGGACGGAACATGAGCGACGGTATTCAGAATGCCACGGTGGATCGGCGGCCGAGCGGACGAGGCTTCGCCCGGCGGCTTGCAACAGGCACCTGCGTGGCCATGCTTGGGTTGATCGCGTTGGCGCCGGTGGCCGCTCATGCCCGCGAGCTACCCGATTTCACGCCGCTGGTAGAGAAGAACGCGGCTGCTGTCGTCAACATCAGCACGGTCCAGAAGAACAGTCCGCACAGCGAAGCGCCCCAAGGACGCTCGGACGAGCTGGATGAATTCTTTCGCCGTTTTTTCCCGCCCGACGGCTCAAGGGGCATGCCGTTTGCCCGGCCGCGCTCGTTAGGCTCGGGGTTCGTTCTGTCGGATGATGGCTACATCCTGACCAACAATCATGTGATCGAGGATGCCGACGAGATCATGGTCCGCTTCAACGATCGGCGCGAGATGACGGCCAAGCTGATCGGCTCGGACCCGCGCTCCGATCTGGCGTTGCTGAAGGTGGATGCGGGCGGGCTACCGACCGTCCGCATCGCTCGCGGCGACGACCTCAAGGTGGGTGAGTGGGTGCTGGCGATTGGTTCCCCCTTCGGGTTCGATTACTCCGTCACGGCCGGCATCGTCAGCGCCAAGGGGCGCAGTCTACCCACCGAACAGAACGAGAATTACGTGCCGTTCATCCAGACGGATGTGGCCATCAACCCGGGCAATTCGGGAGGACCGCTGTTCAATCTCGACGGTGAGGTCGTGGGTATCAACTCGCAAATCTACAGCAATTCGGGTGGTTTCATGGGCGTTTCCTTTGCCATTCCTATCGACGTGGCGATGGACGTCGTCGATCAGCTGAAAGCCTCGGGCAAGGTTGCCCGCGGTTGGCTGGGAGTCGTGATTCAGGAAGTCAGTCGTGATCTGGCAGAAAGTTTTGGCCTCAGTCGCCCGCACGGCGCGCTGGTCACCCGAGTGCTCGAGGATGGTCCCGCGGACCAGGCTGGGCTGCGCGAGGGCGACATCATCGTGGCGTTCGGCGACCGTCAGATCGATTTTTCGTCCGAGCTGCCGCACGTGGTCGGGCGGGCTCGCGTGGGCAGCGAAGTGCCCATGCAGGTGGTGCGCGAAGGCAAGGAGATCACCATCGATGTCGAAGTCGGCGCGCTGCCCGATCGTCCGGGCGAGGTGGCTGCCGCCTCAGGCCCGGACGCCGCGGCACCGTCCCGTCTCGGCATGACCGTGGAAACGCCGCCAGCGGCCTTGCGCGAGCGCTTGGGGATCGACGGCGGCGTGCAGGTGCAGGACGTTAAGGGCGCTGCCGAGGAAGCAGGCATTCGCCCGGGCGACGTCATCACGCGCCTCGACAACCGTCCCATTGCCGATGCCGAAGCCTTTGCGAAAATTGCGGATTCGCTGGAGGCTGGCCGATCTGTGCCGGTGCTGATCATTCGAGGCCAGACGCCGACATTTCTCGCGTTACGGGTGCCCGACTGATCGCGCGGGCACGGTCCCGCGGTCTGTCTCGCCCGTAACTGATCGATCGGCTACACTCGCGCGCCTTCGGCCGGATTGTGGCCGGGCCGCGAACGGGAGTCTTCGTGCCAGCGACCTCGCACATCCGCA
>CAZVMA010000188.1:0-2162 GCA_964628545.1 uncultured Pseudomonadales bacterium
TAGATCTCGCGGGCAGTCAGGAAATAGCTAGTCAGATTGTTGTGGAGCACTGCATTCCAGCCGTTCAGGCTGAGATCTTCCAGCAGGGCCGGAAACTGGCCGCCAGCCGCGTTGACCAACGCGTCAACAGGACCATGTGCGTCCAGCACCAAACTGACGAGCTCGATCACTTCACTTTCGTCTCGCAGCTCGAGCGTGTAGCAGCCCAGCACCTCGCCACCGTCGGTCTCGATCTCGTCGGCGGTGCGCTCCAGCTTCGCCATGGTCCGTCCAGCGAGCACCACGCGGGCGCCCAAGGCCGCAAGCTCGTGCGCGATGCAGCGTCCCAGGCCACCACCGCCACCCGGAATCAGGATGGTCTGGCCGTCGAACAGGCCGGGACGGAAACCCGTGCGATAAGTCATGCGCGTGCCCTCTTGCAGTAGTGCGAGCTTGCCGCGGAAACCCGGCAGTCACGACAGAGACGTCGCGTAATGGTCCGCAATCGCGCGCCTGGATGCCAGATGCGCGACCGGCCCCGGTCGCGCTCGAGCGCCCGGAATGCGACAATCTGCGTCTGGGAGGCGTTCTCATCAGGGCGCGGAGAGAGTCATGGCAAAAGTTCGATTCGGCGCATTCATCGCGCCCCATCATCCCATCGGCGAACATCCGACGCTGCAGCTGCGGCGCGATCTTGATCTGGCCGAACATCTAGATCGCCTGGGGTTTGATGAGTTCTGGTGCGGCGAGCACCACTCCTCGGGCTGGGAAACGATTGCCTCGCCGGAGATGTTTCTGGCCGCTGCCGGTGAGCGGACTCACACCATCAAGCTCGGCACCGGGGTGATCTCGCTTCCTTACCATCACCCGTTCAATGTCGCGCAGCGCATCGTGCAGCTCGACCACATGACGCGTGGTCGAGCAATTTTCGGTTCCGGCCCTGGGGCGCTACCCTCGGATGCCTACATGCTGGGCATCGACCCCATGGTGCAGCGCGACCGGCAGGATGAAGCCCTGGGCGTGATTTTGCGGCTGTTGCGCGGCGAGCCCCGGTTTTCCCACGAGAGCGATTGGTTCACGCTGCGCGACGCGGCGCTGCAGCTGCTGCCGCTGCAGGATGATTTTCCGGTAGTGGTGGCGTCGTCAGTCAGTCCGTCCGGCATGACGCTAGCGGGCAAATACGGCGCCGGGGTTATTTCCATCGGCTCCAACTCCACCGCAGGTCTGCAGGCGCTGCCGACGCAGTGGGCGTTTGCCGAGGAAGCGGCGGCACGGCACGGCCAGCAGGTCGACCGCGCGCACTGGCGCGTGCTGATGAGCTTTCATATCGCCGAGACTCGCGACGAGGCGCGCGTGCAGGCGCGCAACGGGCTGCAGCGCTGGCACAACGAATACACGGTCGATACCCTGCAGCGCCCAGGCGCCGTGAAGTATGCAACACCGGATGACGCCGTCGACAATCTCGCTGCCGCCGGTGGCGGCAGCGTGATCGGTACGCCGGATGATCTGGTGAAAGCGATACGCGACCTGCAGCAGGTGACCGGCGGCTTTGGCACGGTGATCGGCTTCGCGCACGACTGGGCCAATCGGCAGCATACGTTCGACAGCTGGGAACTGGTGGCCCGCTACGTGATCCCCGAGATCAACCGACTGACGGTCGGGTTCCGCGCGTCCCAGCGACACTTGATCGAGAACCGCGAGTCGTTCGAGCGCGCGGGCCAGGCGGTGATGGCGAAGATCATGTCCCACGAGGGCGCCGCGCGAGCGCTGAAGCAGGGGGCTGCTGCTCAGGCGCTGCCGGGCCACAACGCACCGGATCTGCGCAGTGACGCGCAGAGGGGCGCACCCGACCCCACCTCGTCGCCGAGTGCGGCTATCGATCAGAACGTTTCCGGGGGCTGACCCCAAGTCCGAACAGGAGATCTCTTTATGTCAGGCATTCAGGCCACCATCAGCACCAGCAAGGGTGACATCCGCATTGATCTGCATTCCGATGCGGCGCCCATGACCGTTGCTAACTTTGTCAATCTGGCGCAGCGCGGTTTTTACGACGGTTTGCGGTTTCACCGGGTGATCGCCGATTTCATGGTGCAGGGCGGCTGTCCGCTTGGCACCGGTACAGGTGGACCGGGGTATCGTTTCAAGGATGAATTCGACGGCTCGCTGCGACACGATCGGCCGGG
>CAZVMA010000188.1:2197-5615 GCA_964628545.1 uncultured Pseudomonadales bacterium
CCAGTTCTTTATCACCCATGTGCCGACGCCCTGGCTCGACGACGCGCATTCGATTTTCGGGACGGTAGTCGGCGCCGATGACCAGGCAGTAGTCGACGCCATCCGGCAGGGTGACACCATTTCCGCGATTGCCATCACCGGCCCCAGCGAGGCGCTGCTCGCAGCGCAGGCGGATGCGCTGGCGCAGTGGAATGCGGCGCTGGATCGCAAGCGCTGAAGCGCGCTCGGCGGAGTTGCGATGGCTAGCCGCGATGACTAGCCGCAACGAAACGTCGCGACGGCAGCGGTCGCAGATGCAGGCCCAGATGTTCGCCTAGGCGTTCACTTAGCTGAATACGGCACCCAATGTCTGCTATAGTCCGGGCTCTGGTGGTTTAGCGGTCAGCAACCACCAGCCCGCGCCCGACACCGATCATTGGTCCGAACGCTGCTCTCAACCCTCTCGCGACTGACCACGTCCGGCCCTGCTGCATCGTCAGCAGGCCGACGGGCGAGCCGTTTGCGCATCCTGCGCAGCGGTACTCACTCAGGAATCAATACATGACTTTTGCTTCTCTCGGGCTCGAGCCCGAGCTTCTGCACGCAGTGGCTGCCAAAGGCTACGCGGAACCCACTCCAATCCAGTCCGCCGCCATTCCCGCCTGTCTTGCAGGTGAGGATGTGCTGGCCGGCGCTCAGACCGGTACCGGCAAAACCGCGGCCTTCGTGTTGCCGCTGCTGCAGCTGCTGCGCGCGCCCATGGGACGCACCCCGCGTGCGCTGGTGCTGACTCCCACCCGCGAGCTGGCGGCTCAGATCGCCGAGAGCGTGGCCGATTACGGCACCGAAAAGCGCTTGCGTACGCGTGTCATCTTTGGCGGCGTTGGCGAGCGGCCGCAGATCGACGGCCTGAAACAGGGCACGGACATCCTGATCGCAACCCCGGGCCGTCTGCTCGATCTGTGCGATCAGGGATACTGCGATCTCAGCCAGATTCGGCATTTCGTCTTGGACGAAGCCGACCGCATGCTCGATATGGGCTTCATCCATGCCATTCGACGCGTTCTGAAGCGCCTGCCCGCAGAGCGCCAGAACCTGCTGTTCTCCGCCACCTACACCCCCGATATCCGCGCGCTGGCTGCCGGTTTTCTGAAGGATCCGGTGCATATCGATGTCGCGCCGCGCAACAAGACCGCAGAGCGGGTCGAGCAGGTCGCTTTCCGCGTGAACAAGGAGGACAAGCGGCACCTGCTGGTGCATTTGTTCCGCCATGGCGTGGGGGATGAGGGCCCGTGGAACCAGGTGCTGGTGTTCACCCGCACCAAGCATGGCGCCAATCGGTTGGCAGAGCAGCTGAACCGGGCGGGGATCACCGCGGCCGCGATTCACGGCAACAAGAGTCAGTCGGCGCGCGTCAAAGCGCTCGCGGACTTCAAGTCGGGCGCCGTCGCTGCGCTGGTGGCCACTGAGGTTGCGTCACGGGGTCTCGACATACGTGAGCTGCCTCAGGTGGTGAATTACGAGCTGCCGAACGTGCCCGAGGACTACGTGCATCGCATCGGCCGAACCGCGCGCGCGGGGGCCAGCGGTGCGGCTGTGTCGCTGGTGGAACAGGAAGAAGCGCCGCTGCTGCGCGATATCGAGCGCACCATGAACCAGCGTGTGCCGTTTGTGCCGACGCCCGAGTTCGAGCGGCAGGCCCCTGCCCCGGCGCCTGCGCCGCGGCCCGCGTTGCGGCCGTCGTCGGGCGGCGGCCCGCGGCAGTCCCAGGGTCGTGGCGGGCCTGCCGGCTCGTCACCGGGCGGGGCATCCCGGGGTCAGGGCGGCCAGAATCGATCCGGTCAGAGCCGATCGGGTCAGGGCGGCCAGAATCGCTCCGGTCAGGGTCGATCAGGTCAAGGTGCCGGGGGCCGGCGTTCGTCGGGCAGCGTTTCGAGCCGCTGAGGGCTCTGGCAAGCCGTTCAGGCAGCCCGCTCTGTGGGCTGTTCGGCGGCGGTCTGGGACAGCTGCATCAACATGGCGACGAACGCCGGATCCTCGCCTCGCAGCAGCAGCGGCAGCGAGGCGCGAAAATCCGCGCGCTGCAGCCACTCGCGCATGTAGTCCTCCCATGACGACCAACGCCGCGCCTGCTGCGCGTTCATGTGCGGCTCCCAGATCAGCAAATAGGCGCGCTCGAACAGCGACACGAGCATGTTGAAGATGATCAGCATGCGCTCGCGCTGCTCGTTACTCAGCGCCGGCGTCTGGTGCAGGGAAAACAGCTGCAGATCCGGGTGCTCCAGCGCCACGCGCAGGAAATCCTGGTAGTTGTCGGACAACTGCATGTAGACCGCTTCGTCCTCGTTATTCCGCTCCTTTCTCTGCTCGTAGAGAAAGACATAAATCGCGAGCGGTAGACCGAAGACGGTGACGATGTAGCTCAGCAGTTCCCAGTGTTCGAGGGCCATGGTCGGGGCACCGCAGTGGAGTCGACATCATGCTCGGGCGGGCTGAGGTTGCCAAGGTGGAGGCTTTGCGTAACAGTCTCCCCGGTAGACAGACGTCACGTCTTCGGGGGGTAACAGCATGGGGCTCAGAGGCGAAGCGGCCATCGTCGGCATTGCCGAATATCCGCACCAGCGTCGGTACGTGGGGCCGCGCAAATTCACGCTCAGTCAGTGGGCCGAGCTTACGCGCATGGCGCTCGATGATGCGGGTCTGCGGGCTTCGGACATCAACGGCATCGTCTGCTCGGACATCCGCGAATCGGGCATGTTTACGCCTGCCACCGTGGTGGAGTACCTCGGTCAGCCGGTGAACTTTGCCGAGCGCATTGATCTTGGGGGCGCGACCGCAGTGGGCATGATCTGGCGCGCGGCGGCGGCGATCGAGCTGGGCATCTGCGATGTGGTCGTGTGCGCGCTGCGGGCGCTGCCCATTCCCTGGAACCCGGTATCGCAGCCGTTCAACCCGGCGGTGTGGTATCAGTCTTCCAGCCCGAACTGGGGCTCACCGCAGGCGGAATTCGACATTCCCTACGGCAATCTCGCCCAGAACTGCGGCTATGCCACCATCGCCCAGCGTTACGCCGCGCAGTACGGATATGATCCGCGCGCCATGGCGAAGCTGGTGGCAGACCAGCGGGCCAGCGGCGCACTTAACCCGAACGCCGCCTTCCATGGCGCACCGGTGTCTATCGACGACGTGCTGGCCAGCAAGATCATCGCCGATCCTCTGCGCATGCTGGAGATCGTCATGCCGGTGGCCGGCGGCGGCGCCGTGGTGCTCGCCAGCGCCGACGTGGCGTCACGCTGCCGCCATCGACCGGCATTCGTGAAGGGATTCGGCGAGCATCTCACGATCAAGACGCCCACGTATGCGGCCGACATGTGCCAGACGCCGGTCGGGCCTGCCTCCGCGCAGGCGTTTCGCATGGCCGGGCTCGGCCCGCGCGATG
>CAZVMA010000189.1:0-3741 GCA_964628545.1 uncultured Pseudomonadales bacterium
TATGTCTGCCTTCCCCAGCGTGGCGTATCGCAGCTGCCGCAGGGTGGCTTCGATCCACCGGTACGCATCTGCCCGATCAGTTAGAGTGAACTCAAACGGGCTGCTGCCGGCCAGGAAAGCGCGGACGTCATCCAGTGTCTTCAGGCGGGGGGTATCAAGGTTCACGATCATCCTCCGATGATCCCGGAACCGGATCCTTCAGGCTCATCTCACTCTGGAATGACATGCCCCACTTCAGGCTCATGTGTCATTGGAAAAGGCTACGACTTCAGGGCTCAGCAGCTTTGTGTCAGTAACGGCGGCCTTGCGAGCATAAGGAGGTCCGCCAGGATGATCGAATCCACCACCGACAAGCTGCGCCTCGAGCAGCGCGGTCACACGGTCATCGTGACCATCAACAATCCCCCGGCAAACACGTGGGATGACGAGAGCCTTGCAGGCCTCGAAACGCTGATCGCCCGGCTCAACACCGCGCCAGATGTCTACGCGCTGGTCATCACCGGTACCGGACCGAAATTCTTCTCCGCCGGCGCCGATCTGAAACTGTTCGCGTCGGGTGACAAGTCGGTGGCGGCCACCATGTCCCAGCGATTCGGTGGCGCGTTCGAAGCCCTGGCCAATTTTCGCGGCGTCAGCATCGCCGCGATCAACGGCTACGCCATGGGCGGCGGCCTCGAGTGTGCGTTGGCTTGTGACATCCGCATTGCCGAGGCGCATGCCCAGATGGCGTTGCCCGAAGCAACGGTGGGTCTGCTTCCCTGCGGCGGCGGCACCCAGAATCTGGCGTGGACCGTCGGCGAGGGCTGGGCGAAGCGCATGATCCTGTGCGGCGAGCGCGTGGATGCGGAAACCGGTGCCCGCATTGGTTTGATCGAGGAAGTCGTCGGGCAGGGCGAAGCCCTGAATCGTGCGCTCGTGCTGGCCGAAGGCGTTGGTCGCCAGAGCCCGCCGGCGGTCACCGCCTGCAAGGGCCTGATTCAGAGCGCGCGTCACGGCAATATCGGGGCGGCCTATACGGCGGAACGGGAAGCGTTCGTGAAGCTGTTCGATACGCGCGACCAGCGCGAAGGCGTGAACGCGTTTCTGGAAAAGCGCGCGCCGAACTGGGTCAACGGCTGAGGAGACGAGATGAGCGCAAGCGCCGGGGCGGCGTCGCCCCTGAACGACCCAGCCAGCGTTGTACTGCTGTTCGAGCACGCCACCGCGAGCGGGCATGTGCTCGCCGAGGCACGGCTGAACGTCGAGGCCACGTTGAACTCGCTCAGCCTCGAGATGATCGACCTGCTCGGCCCGGCGCTCGCGCGCTGGGCGGTGGATGATCGAGTGGTCGCCGTGTTGTTGACGGGCAGTGGCGAACGCGCCTTCAGTGCCGGGGGCGATATCCAGGCTTTGTACCACGCCATGGTGCGCAATCACGCCGCGGGGTCGCGCGTGGATGCCTATCCGTACGCGTTCTTCGAGCGTGAGTACCGGCTCGATCACCAGCTGCATAGCTACGCAAAACCGGTAGTCGCGCTGGGGCATGGCGTGGTGATGGGCGGCGGGCTCGGCGTGTTCGGAGGCTCGTCGGTGCGCATCGTCACCGAGAAGTCTCGCATCGCGCTGCCGGAGATCACCATCGGCCTGTTTCCCGACGCCGGGGCAACGATTCTGCTCGGACGCATGCCGCCGCACGTGGCAACGTTCATCGCCATGACCGGTGCCCACATGAACGGCGCGGACGCGCTTGCAACCGGGCTTGCCACGCATGCGGTCGCGGCGGCCGATCGTCATCAGGTGCGCGATGTTCTGCTGGCCGCCGACTGGTCGGGTGATGCGCGTGCCGTTGTCAGTTCCGCGCTGGCCTTGCTTCCCGCTCCGGCACTGCCCGCGCCCGAGGTCTCGGCGATTCCCGACACGCTCTCCGCCGAAGGCCCGGTCACTGCGGTTGCTGCCCGCGTTGCGGCATTGGCCGGTCGCAGCCCCTGGATCGACAAGGCGATCGCCACCATGCAGCGCGGCTGCCCGGTGTCGATCGGAATCGTCGCAGAACAGCTGAAGCGGGCGCCGCATCTGCGCCCGGCGGAAGCCTTCCGGCTGGAGATGATCATCGGCACGCACTGTGCGGATCACCGCGATTTCGCCGAAGGCGTACGTGCGCTGCTGATCGACAAGGACAACGCGCCGAGCTGGTCCTGTCCCAGCCTCGATGCGCTTCCCCCGTCGATTGTCGAGACCCATTTCACCGCGCCCTGGGCGCAGAACCCGCTTTCGGACCTGGAGGATCGTGCATGACCACGCGCGTTGGATTCGTCGGCCTCGGCAACATGGGCGCGCCCATGGCCCGCAACCTGGTGAAGGCCGGTTTCGCGGTTTCGGTCTTTGACCTGGTGCCGGCGCTGATCGCCAGCGTCGAGGGCGCAACCGGGGCAGCCAGTGCTGGCGGTTGCGCGCGCGGCGTTGACGTGCTGATCAGCATGCTGCCCGCTGGCCGTCACGTGGAATCGCTCTACCTTGGTGCCGACGGCGTGCTGGACAACGCAGCCCCCGGAACCCTGCTGATCGACTGCAGCACGATCGATACCGGCACGGCGTGGAAGGTGGCTGCTGCGGCAGCCGCGCGCGGTTTCGATATGCTGGATGCGCCCGTCTCCGGCGGGGTCGGCGGAGCCCAGGGCGGCACGCTTACGTTTATCGTTGGCGGAACCGACGCGGCTCTGGCACGGGCGCGCCCGCTGCTTGAAGCCATGGGCCGGACGGTGTTTCACGCGGGGGCAAGCGGTGCCGGACAGATCGCTAAGGTGTGCAACAACATGTTGCTCGCGATCCTCATGACCGGCACGGCGGAGGCATTGGCGCTCGGTGTGCGCAATGGGCTTGATCCGGCCGTGCTCTCCGCGGTCATGCAGCAGTCGTCAGGGGGCAACTGGGCGCTTAACGTCTACAACCCCTGGCCGGGTGTGATGGAGAACGCGCCCGCGTCGCGCGGCTACGCGGGCGGCTTCATGGTCGATCTGATGATCAAGGACCTCGGGCTTGCGCTGGAAACCGCCGAGCAGTCGGGCGGCGCCATTCCCATGGGCGCGCTGGCGCGCAATCTGTATCGGATGCATGAGCAGAACAACGGCGCGGGCAAACTCGACTTCTCGAGTATTCAGACCTTCTACCGACCGGAACTGAAATCCTGATTTTTCGGCCCGATGCCATCTGACCGCTGACGCCCGCGGCCGTCTCCTGCGGGCCTGCGGCGGGCTTAGGTCGCAGGGGTTAAGCGTTAGGCCATCCGCGAGACTCCGATCAGAATAAGCGGGATCAGACAGATCCGTCGCAGCGAACGAAATCGTCGAAACGACATCCGGCACCGGTCAGGGTCGCGGTCGTATCGTCCTGCAGCACGGCCAGCGCGGTTCCGCTGCGCTTTCCGGCCGTAGTGCCTCTGGCGGCGCTCTCCGCATCGTCGCCGGCCGCCAGCAGCAGCACGCCCCGGGCCTGGCCGCTATCGTCAGTCAGTGGAGTGCCCGCGGTGGGCACGTTTTCACCCTGCCACATCATTCGGACCAGATGGCGTTTGACCTGGCCCCGGTGCTGGGCGCGAGCCACGATTTCCTGGCCGAGATAGCACCCCTTGTCAAAGCTCACGGCGCCGATGCGGGGCAGGTCGAGCATTTGCGGCAAGCACTGGTCGCGCGTTGCCGCAGTCACCGTGGCGATGCCGTCGGCGATCAGCGCGCGTTGCCACGCGGAAGCGGTGATGGTCGGCGT
>CAZVMA010000189.1:3751-5612 GCA_964628545.1 uncultured Pseudomonadales bacterium
CCGCGCCTGACGCATTGCCAGCGCACTGTTCTCTTCGAGCAGCAGCCACTGCCGTCGCGCGTCAGCGCGCACAGCACCCGGCAGGTCGGGTAGATCGAGGGCGCCGAAGACCAGAAGCTCCGCGCTTTGGTCGATCAGTCGAGTCTTCGAGAAGCGAAGATAGACGGCCAACAGATCGCTCAGCACGTGCGATAGCGAGCGATCGTGCAGCAGACGCACCTGATCAGGCGCGGCGCTGACAGCCCATCCGTTCACGACCACGCGACCCTTGATATTGCAGAGTGCGGCCGGCTGCGCGCGATCGCGCTGCAGCGCGGCGACGTCGCAGGTCAGGTAGCCCTGCAGGAAGCGGGATACATCCGGGCCCTGAAAGGTGCTGACCGCATAGTCTGGAAGCCACACCACGCCCTCGGCCCCGGGTACGGTTGCGAGGCCCATGGCGATGGACTGCCATTCGTTATGTAGCATGTCGGCTGGCGCGCAAAGAAAGAACGACCGATTGTTGCCCGGACGGGGTCGACTGTCGAGCCGCGTCTTGCACCGGGTCGAACCTGATCAGGCCTGGTGCAGGTGACGGGCGCGGGCTTGCGCAAGGCTCGCCCAAAGGTCAGTTAACATTCCGTCGACAAGGAGTCGAACATGGTCCCGACCACCGATCCGGCGAGCGATGCATTGGCGCTGTCGGTAGGCGTAAGCGATGCGGCGCTCCGTTGGCGCAGCCGACGCGGGTTGCTCGAGCTGGAACTGATGCTGAAGCCGTTTGTTGAACGGCGTCTCGGCTCCCTAGACCGAGATCATCGCGATCGCTATGCGGCGCTTCTGGAGTATGACGACTGCGATCTTTATGACTGGTTGCAGGGTCGCGCCGAGCCGCCCGATCCGGCAATCGCGGCGCTGCTGGAAATCATTCGCGCGGCCAATCGGCCGTGATCGCGTGACCGGAGCATGGCTGCATTGGCTGTGACGCCGGCGCCTGGGTATCGGGGAACAGAGCACCTGTGCGTCAGCGCGGTGGGGGTGGTTGCCTGCGGCCTTTGGTTCGGCTGGGGCGGCGGGCTCCTGTGTGCCCTTTGGGCAGTCATGGCGTTGCCGGGCGGAAGACATTGCTTGGAAGACCCCGTCCGCAGCGACGCTGCCGTATATGACCGCGCGGTCGTGCAATTCCACGTAGTCTGGATGCGCACCCGGCAGGGCTGGCGGGCGGTATACCGCGACGAAGTGACGCCGGCGGCATTTACCGCCCTGCGTCGGGTAGCGCGCTGATACGGTGCTGGATGAGCGCCGCTCTGTTGGCTGCGCGCTCTCAGGCCTCTCTGCTAACCCGCAACGGGCCGCAGCACGTCCAGACGGTCGGAAAAGCCCGGGAACAGGATCGTGTCCACCGCGCGCGTCAGCAGCTCCGGATGATCAAGGTTGAAGTGCAGCCCCCGGCTTTCGGGACGTGACAGCGCCGAGCGCACGATCAGCTCGGCCACATGCACCAGATTGCGCAGCTCGATGAGATCGTTCGATACGCGGTAATGGCTGTAGTACTCGTGAATCTCCTGCCGCAGCAGGTCGAGTCGTCGCTGCGCACGCTGCAAACGCTTGTCCGTGCGCACGATGCCGACGTAGTCCCACATGAATCGGCGCAGCTCGTCCCAGTTGTGGGCGAGCACCACATCTTCGTCTGAGTCTCGCACCTGGCTTTCGTCCCAGTCCGGCACGCGCAACTGGGGCGGCGGATCGCTTAGCCGACCCAGAATGTGGTCGGCGGAAGAGCGCGCGTAGACCAGACATTCCAGCAGCGAATTGCTGGCCAAGCGGTTGGCCCCGTGTAGGCCTGTGCAGCTGACCTCGCCGATTGCGTACAGGCCCGGCA
>CAZVMA010000190.1:0-3908 GCA_964628545.1 uncultured Pseudomonadales bacterium
CCCGCAACCTGGTCGCCGGCGGCCTGCATGCCCTGCTGGCCGCCCCCGACACGCTGGCCGCGTTGCGCGCCAATCCGGATCGGGTGCCCGCCGCACGGGACGAGCTGCTGCGCGTGATCAGCCCCGTCATCTACATGCGCCGAACGGCGCTGCGGGATACCGAACTCGCGGGCCAGAAGATCCGGGCCGGCGACAAGGTGGTGCGCTACTTTGGCGCCGCTAATCATGACGAACGACGCTTCCCCGACCCCATGCGGCTGGACATCCAGCGCGCCGCATCCGGGCATATCGCCTTCGGATCGGGCACCCACGTCTGCCTTGGCCAGCACATTGCGCGGGTCGAGATCGACTGCATGCTGCGCGAGGTGGTCACCCGCCTGCACGACATCGAGCTCGACGGCGAGCCCGAGTGGCTGGCGTCGAATTTCATTTCCGGCATCAAACGCATGCCGATCCGGTTCCGACCGGGGGCACGCTCTCGCGCCAACTGAAAAACCCGAACGCCGCTGCCCGGCGCGGTAACGCTCTAACGCGTTCCAGTTAGCGCTATACTGCGCGTCTTCCGCCGGCCCCGCCTCGGTCGGCACCTATCGAGCAGGCTGTCGGTGTCACCAACCTCCCTAACCGCCACATCGCGCGCCGTGATGGCGCTGCTGCTTTTCGCCATTCTCGGCGCCCAAGGCTGTGGCGGCGGCGACGAGGCCGCACCGACCGGGCCACGCGCCGTGCCGATCCGAGCGGCCGTCGCCCAGGCCAGCGACATCCTGGTGTTCGAGCAGAGCCTGGGACGGATCGAAGCCCAGCGCATTCCGGACCTCGCCGCCGAGACGGCGGGCCAGGTGCGCGCCATCGCCGTAGATGCGGGCGCAACCATTCAGGCGGGTGCGGTGCTGGCTGAAATCGACGACGAAGCGCAGCGACTTGCGGTGGAATCCGCTGAAGCCACGGTCGCCCGTCTGCAGGTACTGCTCGACAACCAGAACCGCACCGTGGAGCGGCTGTCCCGGCTGTCGGCCGAGCAATCTGTTGCCGAGAGCATGCTGGATGATGCCGTGGCGCAGTCGCGCGCCCTGCGCGCACAGGTTGCCGAGGCCAGCGCGCGCGCGCGCGAAAGCCGCCGGGCGCTCGCCAAGACGCGTGTGCTGAGCCCGATCGATGGCGTGGTGCAGGCGCGACATGTCTCGGTGGGCGACTTCGTCAGCCCGGGGCAACCGCTATTCGCGCTCGTCGCGTCCGACACGCTGCGCGCGTACCTGCCCTTCCCCGAAACCCTGGCCAACCGCATTCGACCCGGGCAGCCGGTGCAGCTGACGCTGCCCATCGACGAATCGGCGCAGGTTGATGCCGCTGTCACCGAGCTTCGTCCCATGGTGGGTACGGGTAGCAGCGCCATCGAGGCGATCGTCGATTTCCCCAATCCCGGCGGGTGGAATGCCGGCGCCAGCGTGCGCGGGCGCGTTACGGTGGAGTCCCGCCCCGGTGGCGTCACCGTCCCGGAGACCAGCGTTGTACAGCGGCCGGCGGGCGACGTGGTGTACGTAATTGAAGGCGAGACCGTGCGCCAGCAGCCGGTGACCGCCGGCGTGCGCCAGGACGGGCAGGTGGAGATCCGGTCTGGTCTGGCGCCCGGCGCCACCATCGCCACGGACGGCGCAGGCTTTCTGACCGACGGTGCCCGAGTGCGCGTGCAATGACCGGCCAACCGAACCACCGCCACGGCGTGAGGGCGCCTTTACCGTCATGACGCTGCCGGGCCTGTCGATCTCGCGCCACGTCCTGGCCTACATGCTGAGCGGGCTGATTGTGCTGTTCGGCGTCATCGCGTTCCGCGACATCGGCGTCGACCAGTTCCCGCAGGTTGATCTGCCGATGGTCTCGGTGACCACCGTTCTGCCTGGGGCCGACCCGGAAATCATCGACACCAGCATCACCAACGTCATCGAGAGCGCGGTGAATTCGGTGCCCGGCATCGACGTGATCGCTTCGACGTCGTCACCGGGCGTCTCCATCGTGCGCCTGCAGTTCCTGCTTGAGAAAGACATCGATGTCGCCTTCAACGAGGTGCAGGCGAAGGTGAATCAGACCCTGCGACTGCTGCCCGACGACGCCGATCCGCCCATCGTCGGCAAGGTCGAAGTCGGCGCCAGCGCGGTGCTGTGGCTCTCGCTCACCGGCGATCGCACGCTGCAGCAGCTCAATCAATACGCCGAAAATGTGGTCAAGAAGCGCCTGGAAGTCATTGCTGGTGTCGGCCAAGTGCAGATGGGTGGGCGCCGTGAGCGCACGATCCGGGTGGAGATCGACATCGACCGGATGAACGCGCTGGGCGTCGCTGTCAG
The DNA here is from genome assembly GCA_964628545.1 of uncultured Pseudomonadales bacterium. Taxonomy (GTDB): domain Bacteria; phylum Pseudomonadota; class Gammaproteobacteria; order Pseudomonadales; family Azotimanducaceae; genus UBA7803. The sequence continues at coordinate 2,340 of CAZVMA010000190.1, forward strand.
CGATGTCAGCCGGGCTTTTCGCACCGAGCACATTCAGGCACCGGGCGGCTTTCTGGTCAGCGAAGACAGCGAGCGTCTGATTCGCCTCGACCTCGAATTCCACAGCCCCGCCGAGCTGGCCGAGATGATCGTGAACTATCGCGACGGCGCGCCGGTGCGGCTCCGCGACTTCGCCACCGTCACCGACGGTCAGGCCGACCTGCGTCAGCTCGCGCGCTTCAACGGCCAGCCGACCGTCGGGCTCGGCATCGTCAAAATCAGCAACGCCAACACCGTGGCGGTGATCGAAGCCGTCGAGGAACGGCTGGTACGCGACATCCGCCCGCAGCTGCCGCCGGGTATCGAAATCAGCATCGCGCAGAACGACGCCACCATCATTCGCGAAATCGTGGCGTCGCTCGAACAGCATCTGGTGGAAGGCACGCTGCTCGCGGGGCTGGTCGTCTGGTTCTTCCTGCGCAGCTTCCGCTCCACCCTGATCATCGCCACCGCCATCCCGGTGTCGCTGCTCGGCGCTGTCGCGGTGATCTACTTCCTCGGCTACACCTTCAACCAGATGACGCTGCTGGCGCTGTTGCTGCTGATCGGGGTTGTGGTGGACGACGCTATCGTCGTGCTTGAAAACATCTATCGGCATCGCGAGGAGATCGACCCCGATCCGGTGCGGGCGGCCCGAAACGGCGCCGATCAGGTGGTGTTCGCCGTCGTGGCGTCCAGCCTGACGCTGGTCTCGATCTTTGTCCCCGTGGTGTTCATGGAGGGCATGATCGGGCGCTTTTTCGAATCGTTCGCGGTGGTGGTGACGGTCGGCGTGATGGTGTCGCTGTTCGTGTCTCTGACGCTGACGCCCATGCTCTGCTCGCGTTTTCTCACGGTCAGCGAAAAGCACGGCCCCATCTACCGCGCTTTCGATCGCGCGCTTGCGGCGGTTGATCGCCTGTACGTGCGCGTACTCGGGCTCGCGCTGGCGCATCGCTGGTCAGTCATCGCGCTGACCGTGCTGTCCGTGCTGTCCAGCGGCTGGTTTCTGGGCGCTGTGCCCAAGGAACTGATGCCTGCCGAAGATCAGAGCCGGTTTCTGATCAGCCTGCGTGCGCCGCTTGGCACCAGCATCGAGGCGATGGACCGGGCGCTGACGGCCGTCGAGGATGTGGTCAACCGCCAGCCTGAGGTGATCGCGTATTTTGCCTCGGCGGGCGGCAGCGGCGGCGGCTTCTCCAGCCAGGCCAACCAAGGCATTGCGTTCATCACGCTGGCGCCGCGCGCCGACCGCGAGCGCAGCCAACGCGAGATCATCGACGCGGTGCGCGTAGAGCTGGCGGGCATCCCGGGCGTACACGCGTTCGCGGCCGAACCAAGCCCGGTGGGCGGACAGCGCGGCGACCCGCTGCAGTTTTCTCTGGTAGGGCCGTCATTGCCCGAGGTTGGTCGTCTGTCCGAAACCCTGTACCGCCAGATGCTCGCCGACCCCCGGTTCGCCACGGTCGACATGGACCTGCAGCTGGATCTGCCCCAGGTCGAGGTCGATGTCGATCGCGCTCGCGCCGCCGCGATCGGGTTGACCGCGCA
>CAZVMA010000190.1:3918-5585 GCA_964628545.1 uncultured Pseudomonadales bacterium
TACGACGTGCGCGTGAAGGCGCAGGACGCCGATCTGAACAATCCGGACGACCTGAACCGCATCATGCTGCGCACACGCAGCGGCGAACTGGTGCGGCTGGACAGCGTGGCCACCATCCGCCCCGTTATCGGCGCCGCCGCCGTGAACCGGTTCAACCTGCAGTACGCGGCCAACTTCTACGTCACGCCCGCGGTGCCGCTCGGTGAGGGTACGGCCATCGCCTACGGCATGGCCGACGAGCTGCTGCCGCTCGGCTACAAGCTCGAGCTGCAGGGCCAGGCCCGCGAGCTGACCCGCACCACGGGGTACGTTCAGTTTGCCTTCGGTCTGGCCATGGTCCTGGTATTCATGGTGCTGGCCAGCCAGTTCAACTCGTTCGTGCAGCCGCTGATCGTGATGGTGGCCCAGCCGCTGGCCGTGATCGGCGGCATCATCGGTTTGTGGGCATTCGGCCGCAGCCTGAACATCTTTTCGATGATCGGCATGGTGCTGCTGATCGGGCTGGTGGCAAAGAACTCCATCCTGCTGGTCGACCTGACCAACCAGCTGCGGGCGCAGGGACGCAACGTCGATGATGCTCTGCGCGAGGCCTGTCCGATTCGCCTGCGACCGGTCCTGATGACGTCGCTGACCGTAATTCTGGCGCTGCTGCCCGCGGCGCTGGGCTTCGGGGCCGGCGCGGCGACCAACGCTCCGCTCGCGGTCGCGGTGATCAGCGGCATGGCCAGCTCCACCCTGCTGACGCTGGCGGTGGTGCCCGCCGTGTACTCGCTGTACGAAAACTGGGCCGCCCGGCGGGCCGAGCGCCGCGCTAGCCGGGGAACCGCGCACTGATGCTGGACGCACTGCGCGACCCACTGACGCAGACCGTCATCGCGCTGGGCCTGGCGCTACTGTTTGCCGTCGGCGCGGTGACCAAGGCCCGCCATTTCGCGCGCTTCAGCGCGCAGCTCGCCGAGTACCGGCTGGTGCCGGCAGTGGGCGTGCCCGTTGCGGCCGCGATCGTCGCGCTGTCGGAAGCTCTGGTGGCGCTGGCGCTGCCCTGGCCGACGCTGCGGGCCCCGGCGAGCCTGACCGCTGCGGCCTTGCTGTCGACGTACGCAGCGGCCATTGCCGTCAATCTGCTGCGCCGCCGCGACTACATCGACTGCGGCTGCGGCGACACGCCGGTGCTGTTGACGCCGTGGCTGCTGCTGCGCAACGGCGTGCTGGCGGCGGCGGCGCTCAGCCTGGCGCTGCCGGGCACCAATCGCGCGGTGGGGGCGGTCGATCTATGGCTCGGATTGCTCGCGCTCGGCGTTCTGATCATGCTCTATCAGGCCGTGGCGCAGCTGCTGGAAAACGCATCTGTGTTGCGCGAGTGGCACGAAACCCAGGACTGACAATGGCCAGCATCATCCGGACGTTGGAGCGCAAACCGTCATGACCTTGTCGTGGTCGTCCGAGATGCTGCTGGCTCTGCTCATTCTGCAATGGCTGGTGCTGGGTGGTCTGGTGATCGCCGTTCTCGCGCTCGCGCGTCAGGTCGGCATCCTCCACACCCGCGAGCTGCTCGTCCAACTCACCGCCCATCTCGGCGGTGTGGCCCCTCCCGATTCCGTGCGGTCGCTGCTCCGACCTCCGTTTTTCGTCCCCGAGTCGATGTCGGTACAGAAGCTGCTGCGTGA
>CAZVMA010000191.1:0-5578 GCA_964628545.1 uncultured Pseudomonadales bacterium
GTATCTGCTCCGAGGGCTGGAGGTCAGCCGGCCCGATCAGGTCTGGTGCGCCGATCAAGTAGCCGAGGCGAAGACCGGCCAGGCTGTAGCCTTTGCTGAACGTGCGCAACAGCAGCAGGTTGTCGTGAGTCCGGGTCAGCGGCGCCAGATCGTGTCCGAGTTCGGGGTCGACGAAATCAACATAGGCTTCGTCGACCAGCAGCACGCCATTGAGTGCGCGCGCAAGGGACGAGATGGTGTCACGCTCGAGGAGCGTGCCGGAAGGCGCGTGCGGATTCACGATACAGGTCAGCCGCGCCCCGGCCGCATTCAGCAGCTCGGCGCTGTCGACCGGCAGCCGCCACTGGTCATCAAGACGTACGGTCGAGAAACGCGCATCCTGGATGTCGGCCAGCACAGGATAGAGCGAGTAGCTGGGGTCAGCGGAGCCCATGGTGGCGCCCGGATCCACAAACGTTGCCACGGCGAGCCGCAGCGCCTCGTCGCCGCCCTGGGTGACCACGATGTGGTCCCGGGTGACCCCGTGCAGGTTAGCCAGCCGGTCGCGAAGCGGGTCGGCGGTGGGTTGCGGGTAAGTGCGCAGCATGTCCACGTTGAACTCGGCCAGCGCCTTGCGCACCGCGGCCGGCGGCGGATAGGGGTTCTCGTTCGTGTTCAGCTTGATCGTGGACTGGTCGCGCGGCTGCTCGCCCCACTGGTAGCCGTGCATGCGCCGGATGTTCTCGCGTTCGTGATGCATGATGCTCCTGTCGCACTCGGGTGTGGTGCGAGCGTGTTACAGCGGGCGGCGGTGCGCGAGCGACGGCAGCTCGCGTCGCACGGCAGCCACCCGCGCGGGATCGATATCGGCAATGGCGAAACCGTCGCCGTTCGGGCATTCATCGAGAATGCGCCCCCACGGGTCGATGATCATCGCGTGGCCCCAGGAGCGGCGGTTGCCGAAGTGGTGGCCGTGCTGCGCTGGCGCCAGCATGTAGCTCTGGCACTCGATCGCGCGTGCGCGCAGCAGCACTTCCCAGTGCGCGGCCCCGGTGGTGGCGGTGAACGCGGAAGGTGCGGTCAGCGCGATGGCGCCGGCGTCGACCAGGCGCTGGTACAGCAGCGGAAACCGAATGTCATAGCAGATGCTGAGCCCGAGCGTGCCAAACGGTAGAGCGGTGGTGACAACCTGGGCACCGGCGTCGGTTCGAGCGGATTCCTGGAGAACGGTACCGTCCGCCAGCTCCACGTCGAAGAGATGGATCTTGCGATAGAGCGCGGCGATGCTGCCGTCCGGCCGCACGTGCACGCACGTGTTGCGGCTGCGCGCGGGATCTGCCGTGCGCTCGTGAAAGCCGCCCAGAATCAGGTCGACGCCGTTTGTGCGGGCCAGGTCGATGCAGCACGCGAGAATCGGGCCGGCCGCGAACGCGCGCCGTCCCGCCCCGATGGCTTCGAGTTCCGGCAGGGGTTCAAGGCAGGCCTGTTTGCCCGCCTCCGGGCCAAGATAAGCAAAGGCCTCGGGCAGCAACACCACCTGCGCGCGGTCCGCGCAGGCGGCACGCACTAGCGCGCGGGTTCGCTCGAGATTGGCCGCCACGTCCGGCGTCGCGCAAAGCTGGACGACAGCCGTGCGAGTGGTGACGTCGGACATGAGCGAGCCCGTCAGCCGTTGCCTTGCGGCAGATCTGGCTGCGTGCAGACGATGCGCTGGCCGAGATACTGCTCGATGGCGGGCAGGTTGAAAGCATCGTCCTCGGACACGAAGCTGATGCTGATGCCCTCGGCGCCGGCACGTCCGGTACGACCGATGCGATGGACGTAATCCTCGGGGTCTTCCGGCAGGTCGTAGTTGATGACGTGCGATACGCCGTCCACGTGAATACCGCGGCCAGCCACGTCGGTCGCAACCACCAGTGGGACATCGCCGTCCTTGAAGCGCTGCAGGGTGGACAGCCGCTTGCGCTGCGGCACATCGCCCGCCAGGGCTTCCACCACCACGCCGCGCTTTTCCAGAAAGCTGACGAGGCGGTGCGTCTGATCGCGCCGGTTGGCAAACACCAGGGTTCGCGCGGGTCGCTCGGACTCCAGGAAGCGATGCAGGATGCGGGCCTTCTCGGTAGCGCCGACCACCCAGAATTTCTGGGTCACGGTATCCGTGGCCACGGTCTCGGGCGTCACCGACACGTGCTCCGGCGCCAGCGTCCACGAGCGGGCCAGGCGCATCACTTCCTCGTTGAACGTGGCGCTGAAGAACAGGGTTTGGCGCGTGCGCTTGTGCGGCGTCTGGTAGACGATGCGGCGCACGTCCGGAATGAAGCCCATGTCCAGCATGCGGTCCGCTTCATCCAGCACCAGCACCTCGACCTGTCTGAGGTTGATGTTGCGGCGGTTGATGAAGTCGAGCAGGCGTCCAGGCGTGGCGATCAGCAGATCCAGCGGGCCCGCCATGATGCGGTCGAGCTGCTTCTGGAAGTCCATGCCGCCGACGACGCACTGCACGCCGAGGTTCATGTACTTGGCGAGATCCTCGGCGTCACTTTCGATCTGCAGCGCCAGCTCGCGCGTGGGTGCGAGACACAGCGCCCGCGGCGTCCCGCGCGGACGCGCGCCCTGGTCCGGGTTTTCCCAGAGGCGGGTCAGCACCGTGATCAGGAATGCAGCCGTTTTGCCCGTACCGGTCTGGGCCTGACCGGTGACGTCGTAGTCGGCCAGGCTGTAGGGCAACACGCCGCTCTGGATGGGCGTGCAGAACTCGAAGCCGAGATCGGCGATCGCGCGGATCAGGGGCTCGGGCAGGGCGAATTCATTGAACCGGTCCCGGTCCGGCAGGTCGTCGCCTGCAGCATCCGGGACGGCGTCAAGCGATGCTGCGATGGTGTCGCTGCCGGCATCAGGGCTGCCGGCATCAGGGCTGCCGGCATCAGGCCTGCCGTTATCAGGAATGGCGGTGGGCGCTGCGTCCGCTGCTGCGGGCACCGTGTCGGGCTCCAGCAGCGCGTGGGCGTCCTGGGTAGGCTCGGTCTGGTCGGCAGGTTGGGTGTGCTCGGTCACGTGTGGTGTCTGTCCTGTATGGGGCGGCGCATGGTACCGCGCCGGGTGGCTGTCCGCGTCGAACTTTCGTGCGGGCATTTGTTCATGCGCTCAGGCCGAGGGTTTCGTCCCGGCCAAGCATGAGGTTCAGGTTCTGGATGGCGGCACCGGCGGCGCCCTTGCCCAGATTGTCGTAGCGCGCGATCAACAAGAGCTGTTCCTCGTGCCCGAACACCATCAGCTCGATGCGGTTGGTGTCGTTGCAGAGGGTGGGCGCCAGAAAGCCGCCGTCCAGCGCGTCGGGTGCGTTGGTGGGCAGCACGCGCACGAACGGCTCGCCGGCGTAGCGTCGTGCCAGCAGGGCCTGCGCCGCCGCCGCGTCCGGGTGCCCGGACAGCTGACGGGTGAATAACGCGATCTGCACCAGCATGCCCTGGGCGAAGCAGCCGACGCTGGGCGCGAACAGGGGTGCCGTCGAGGTGCCGCTGTAGCGCTGCATTTCGGGCACATGCTTGTGGCGCAGGCCGAGGCCATAAGGGCGCGTGTTGTTGCGCTCACGCGTGTTGGCGTCAAACGCGCTGTAGGCTTCGATCATCGGCCTGCCGCCGCCGGAATAGCCCGACAGGGCGTGCAGCGACAGGGGTTGGTCCGGGTCCAGCAGGCCGGCTTCGATCAGCGGTCGAATCAACAGAATGAAGCCCTGCGGGTAGCAGCCCGGATTGGCGACAGATCGGGCCCCGGCGATGCGCGCGCGCCGCTCGGGCGCGAGCTCTGGCAGCCCGTAGACCCAGTCGGCGTGCGTTCGATGTGCGGTACTGGCGTCCAGCAGCCGACAGCGGTCGGGCGCCAGGATGGCCGCCTCGCGTGCGGCGTCGTCCGGCAGGCACAGGATCGCGACGTCGGCGGCTGCCAGCAGACGCGCGCGCGCGGCAGGGTCTTTGCGCTCGGCGGGATCGATGCGCAAGAGTTCAAGGTCGCCGCGCAGCGCCAGAAGCTCTGCAATGCGCAGCCCGGTAGTGCCCGCCTCGCCGTCGATGAAAACGCTGGTCAACTATTGCCGCCCGTAAACAAAGGCGGGATTCTAGGGCAACCGGCTGGCGTTGTCCTGTCAGCTGTTCCCGCGCCGATCCCGCAAGGACGAGCGGGTTTTACCGGCCGCTCAGCCGCGGCGCAGCCGCGGGAAAAAGCTCGGCGTATCGGCGATGTAGCGCTCGTAGTCGGCGTGCCGCTTGCGCATGCCGCGCTCCAGCACATCGTTGCTGATGTACAGGAACACGGCGGTCATGGCCAGCGGGCCGATCAGTGACCACCAGGTGGATGCACTCAGCGTAAGCAGCCCTAGCCCCCACCACTGCAGCGCGTCGCCAAAGTAGTTCGGGTGGCGGCACAGAGACCACAGGCCGGTATCGAGAATGCGGCCGCGACTGCCCGGTTCGGCGCGAAATCGCGTCAGCTGAATATCCGCCAGGAGTTCCCAAACGAAACCGGCCGCCCAGACCAGCACACCCAGTGCGCCCAGTACTCCGAAGCCGCCTGGTGCATGAAATGCGGCGACGATCGGCGTCGCAACGACCAGAGCGATGCCGCCCTGCAAGAGATAGATGCGCCAGTAGGTCACCAGCCACCATTGCGGACCGCCGTGCTGTCGCCAGAGCTGGTAGCGCCGGTCTTCACCTGCACCGATATTGCGGCCGATCAGATGATAGGCCAGGCGCAGCCCCCAAAGCGTGACCAGCAGGCTGACCAGCCACGATTTGAAGCTGGGTTCACCCCCCACGGCCAGCAGCACCCAGACCATGGCCACGAACAGGGGCCCCCAGGCCATGTCAATGATGCTGGCATCCTTGATGGGCACACTGATGGCCCAGAGCAACGTGACCAGCGTCAGGACGACCAGCAGACAGATGCCGTAGATCTCAAGAAACCCCATCGTGTTGCTCCGTGTCGGGTTCGTTCAGGCCAGATTGGCTGGTTGATAAACGAGGTTCAGCCAGGTCGCGATATCCCGGATCTCTGCGGGACAGACCTGGTGACCCATGGCGTACTCGTGCCAGGCCACCCGGTAGCCATGGCGCAGCAGGGCCTCGCGAGACGTAATTGCCCGCGTGATGGGGATCATCGCATCCGCAACCCCGTGCGCCATGAAGATTGGCACGTCGATACTGGCGAAGCTGACCCCATCCGTGAACCGCTCATGGTCATGCAGATAGGTGGACAGCGCCATGATGCCGGCGAGGCGGTCCGGATGCCGGAGTCCCAGATGCAGGGCAATCACGCCGCCCTGCGAGAAGCCGGCCAGGACGATGCGTCGCGGGCTGATGCCGCGATCGACCTCTCGCGCCACCAGCGCGGCGACCGCATCCGCCGAGGCCGCGATATCGGCGCTGCCGGAGAGCGGATTGCGCGGGTCGATGTCGTACCAGGCCCGCATCGTCATGCCGCCATTCAGCGTGACTGGCCGCTCTGGCGCATTGGGGAACACGAACCGCAGGTGCGAGTCGAGCGTCAGCATGGGCACGATCGGTTCGAAGTCGTGGCCATCGGCACCGAGTCCGTGCAGCCAGAT
>CAZVMA010000192.1:0-5562 GCA_964628545.1 uncultured Pseudomonadales bacterium
TGGAGAAGCGGCCGCCTGTATTCAGCGGTCGATAATCCCGGCCGATGCATCAGTGACATCCGAGTTTGCCGCCCTGATCGCCACGCTGCAGCACGAGGGTCGGCGCTGCACGCCGACAGCGATCACGCCATTGACCGGTGGCATTTCGGCCGCCGTGCATAGCGTGGATGGAACGTGGTCAGACGGCACACGCGCCGAGCTGATCGTGCGCCAGCACCGGGTGATGCCCGGCAAGGACGCGCCGGAGGTCCGTGCGGCCAAGGAATGGGCCCTGCTGCAGGCACTCGCGAATCACCAGATCGCTGCACCTCGCCCCATCGCCTACCTGCCACCCGACACGCTGGTGCTGGGCTTCGTCACCGGCAGCACGGAGCTGCCGGCCGATTGCGCCGAGCCGCTTGCTGACGTGCTGGCCCGTATGCAGGCCATTCCCATTGCCGGCCTACCGGCGCTGCCGGTCTACACCGACCCGCTGCCTGCCCTCTCGGAAATGCTGCCGCACCTGGAAGGGCTCGAAGCGATCGCTCGCCGCTTGCCCGGCCCTCCCGCGCGGCCGTGCCTGATGCACGGGGATTTCTGGCCCGGCAACGTGCTCTGGCACGAAGGTGCCCTGCAGGCGGTGATCGACTGGGAAGATGCCGGGCTCGGCGATCCTCTGATCGACGTCGCCTGCGCGCGCATCGAGCTCGAGCGCCTGAACGGAACGGGCGCGGTCGATCGCTTCACGGCCGCGTGGCTAGAGCGCACCGGCGCGGATCTCTCCCGACTGCCCCTCTGGGATCTGTTCATGGCGGCCGCGGTGCTGACGCATGCGCATCAGTGGGGCCTGTCTGCCGCAGGTCTGCGTGATCGCCTGGAGGTGGCGCGCGCCTGGCAGATACGCGCGCTCGCCGAGCTCGGGCTTGCGCCCAACGCTGGTCAGCGCGCTGCCAGATAGGCCGCGTCGTCCGGCACTGCAAGCATCTCGGCAAAACGCGTCATGGTGTAGGGGAACTGCGTGACGTTGCGGCCGGACTCGGCGCGATAGTAGCCGCCGCAGTCGTTGCGCCAGACGGACACCCCTGCGATGTCGGTTTGCAGGGTCTTGTTATAGGTCGCCATAGCCTCGGGTCGAACATCCAGTGCGCGCAGGTCTTCACGCAGGATGCGCTCGATCAGACGCACGGCGTAGCCGGCTTCAAGCTCCAGCATCGTGAGCAGCGAATTGTTGTTCGTGTTCGGTCCATACAGCATGAACAGGTTTGGAAACCCGGCGGTGGTGACGCCGCGATAGGCGATGGCACCATCCCGCCATGCCGTCCGAATATCGAGGTCATCGCTGCCGATCACATCCAGCGCGGAAAGGTAGCGTGTGGTAGCAAAACCGGTCGCCAGGATGATGGTGTCGGTCGGGCGGAATTCGCCGCGCCGGGTCACGATGCCGTTAGCGGCGACGCGGGCGATCCCGTGATCGATCAGCCGCACATTCGGGCGGTTGAAGATCGGGAAGTAGCGGTTCGAGAGCAACGGACGACGGCAGCCGTAGCGCCAATTCGGCGTGAGCCGGCGCCGCAGGTCGGCGTCCTTCACCACGGAGAGGTTGGCGAGTCCGGCCCGCTCGGCGTCCGCCAACAGCGCCGGATCATCGAACAGGATCGCGGCTTCCAGCGCGGCATGCAGCTCCGCGCGGTGCGCGGCGAGCGCAGCTGGACCGGCCCGGAAGCGGGCGATCTCGTCGTCGGTGAACGGCGTGTCGTGCTTCGGAATCACCCACTGCGGCGTGCGCTGGTACAGATCAAGCTGCTGCACCACGCACGCGATCTCCGGCGCCGTCTGTACGGCGCTTGCTGCACTGCCGATCAGCGCCACGCGTTCGCCCGTAAGGTCGTGATCGTCTCGCCAGCGGGCGGTGTGAAACATCGTGCCCGCGAAGGTATCGAGCCCCTCGATCACCGGCACGACAATCTCGTTGAACATGCCGATTGCGCTGATCACACAGCGGGCCGTCAACGACCGGCCATCCACCAGGTCGACCTGCCAGACACCCGAGCTCGCCTGCCAGCGCAGCCCGCGCACGCCGGTGTTGAAGCGGCACCGCGGCATCATGCCGTAGCGTTCGGCCACCTGCTCGATATACGCCCGGATCTCGGCCTGACCCGCGTAGGGTCGGGACCAATCCGGTTTCGGCTCGAACGAAAACGAATACAGGTGCGATTGCACATCGCACTCGGCGCCCGGATAGCGGTTGTGCCACCACGTGCCGCCCACGCCGGCGGCCTGCTCCAGGATCAGGACGTCGTCGATGCCTGCGCGCTGCAGAAAGATTCCCGCGCAGAGACCGCCGGGCCCGGCGCCGATGACGAGCACGGTGACGTGGGCCGGCAGGTTACCCGCCGGCATGACGGGGCTTCAGCTCATGCTTGCGATTCTTGCCGGTAGCCGCCATCAAGGTTTCGCCAGCCATTCATCCATCTTCATGTGCAGATGGCGCGGCTTGGTTTCGTTGTAGTCCGCGAACTGCACGTATTCACGCGGCATGGTGCGCAGACCCTGCTGCACGTACGGCAGGTTACGCACGTCCTGATTGAACACCTTCGCCAGCATCCCGAGCTCCGGGGCGTCGGTCCAGTCGTCATCCGGGCCGAGCCAATGGATGCGCCCGCAAGGTGTGTACTCACCATGCTCCGGGATCGGCGCGAGGTACATGCACTCCATGATGCACTCCTCGTGATTCGTGCCGTTCGGCCGAAAGCGGTAGACGATGCGGTTGAAGCTGCCCCAAGGGTGAAAGTTCGGAAACAGCGTGAAAAACACCGAAGAGAACTCGACGTCGGCCACCTGATCCGCGATGGACGGTACCGCGCGGGCCAATGCCTTGCGCTGCATTTCGGCGAAAGCGACCCGCGGGTGCTTGGTGTCGGTGCGGTCATCCTTCGCCGCCCGCTCGGCAATGGCGCGATCCAGATCGCTTTGCGGCAGCTGTCGACCCGCCACCCAGTCGCAAAGATGTGGATTCACGTCGCCCACCGTACCTTCGATCGCATCTCCGTTCACCGAATAGATCGCGCTCTTTCCCTTCGGCGTGGTGACCAGGACATTGCCGTCATCGGTTGCCTCATACACCCAGCCGTTCAGGGGGTGACGGACCCGGCGCCGGCCGTCGTTCGGCAGCGGATCCCAGGCGGGAATGCCCTTGCTTTCCAGCGCGCCACAGCGGATTGCGCGGGAGTAGTTGCCGAATACGTCGTATTTGGTATCCACATCGTGCACGCCGCCCAGCAGGATCTGAGGGTGCGTAGCCACCACGTGGTACGACTCCATGAACGCTTCCGATGCCACCTTCCAGTTGCAGCGGATGATCTTCGCCACGTGCGCTTCCTTGTAGCGCCGCTCATACGGCAACAGCTGGAAGTGCGAGGGCAGATCGCCGAGGAAATCAGACAAGGGCTCGCAGTTCGGATCCGGGTTGATGAACACGAACCGTCCCCAGAGCCCGACCTTGACCTCGACCAGATGCTCGTTCTCGGCCTTCAGGTCGGGATAATCCCACTGACAAGGGATCTGGCGCAGCGAGCCATCGAGATTCCAGGTCCACGCGTGGAACGGACAGCGCAGCTCGGTCGCGCCTTTTCCGGGGTTCTCGCGCAGCTTGCGGCCGCGATGCAGGCACGCATTCCAGTAGGCCTTGATTTCACCCGGCGCGGTGCGCACCACCAGAAACGAGAGGCCGGCAATGTCGTAGGGCACATAATCGCCCACGTCCGGCAGGTCGTCCTCGTGACAGGCCACCTGCCACACGCGCTTCCAGATTTTCTCGACTTCCAGGTCAAAGAACGCTTTCGAGGTATAGCGCTCGACGGGCACACGGGTCGGGCCCGGTTCGATCGGACTGTCGCGCCGATAGCTTTCGGGCACCGGTCGCGTTTCTGCGTCCAGCAATCGGTGGTATGCCGAGTCGATGGTTCGGACCGTAGTCCGTGCTTCTGCCATGATTTCCCCCGTTCGAACAGTCCGTAATTGCGGCCAGCGGCGCCGCAGCAGTCAATCAGCGCCTACCCTCATTGCGCGCGCGCCGCGTATTCGAGCCCCCGAATCGCGCCGGCCCGGACATCTGCCGGCGAGTAGCTGGTCGCTGCCGCCCCCGCCGCCGTACCGTCGATGGCCCGCTTGATGATGCCCTGAAGAATGGCACCACTGCGAAAGGCATGGAAGGCCCGATAGAAGTGCTCGTTCGGCAGATCGACGCCAGCCCGCTGGCAATACCGATCCCGCACCTCGTCATAGCTCGGTACCCCCAGGGCCGCCAGATCGAGACCGCCATAGCTGCGTTCCCCAGGCGGCCCGAACCAGGGCTGGGTGAAGTAGGTGAAATCGGCCAGCGGGTCGCCAATGGTCGATAGCTCCCAATCAAGCACAGCGGCGATGCGCGGCTCAGACGGGTGACAGAGCAAATTGTGGAAACTGTAGTCACCGTGCACGATGGTCGTGCGCGCCTGGGCCGGGATCGACCGCTTCAGCCAGTCGATCAGCGCGTGCATCTCGGGCAGGGGCTCGGTCTCCGTCTCGGCAAACTGACGCGACCAGCGCGACACCTGACGCTCGAAGTAGTTGCCCGGAGGCCCGAAATCCGCGAGTCCGAGCGCCGCGTGATCCAGCGCGTGCAGGTCTGCCAGCGTATCAACATACGAGCGCACAACCGCACCACGCGCGGCCGGGTCCAGGTCCGGCATCGACACGTTGGCGCGCGCGTGGCCATCCAGGTGGCTCATGACGAAGAACATGGTGCCAAGCACGCTGTCGTCACCGCAGAACGCAAGGGCCACCGGCACCGGAAACGTCGTGCCGTTCAGCGCGCGCAGCACGCGATACTCGCGATCCACCGCGTGCGCGGACTTCACCAGACGACCCGGCGGCTTGCGCCGCAACACGTAGTTGCGCCCGGGCGTGTGCAGGAAATAGGTGGGGTTCGACTGCCCTCCCTCGAACTGCTTCACGGTCAGCGGACCGGCAAATCCCGGCACCTCCGCCGCCATGAACGCCGTCAGCCGCGCTTCGTCAATCCGGTGCGCTTCCTTGACCTCGATGGTAGCGCTGGCGAACCCATCCGCACTCGTGATTACGGTCATGATCCACGCCTCCTCAGGCCGCCCGATGAGCCTTCATCTGGGGCGTGTGGGTATCGCGTCCGGAGCGCAGGGCAATACCCGGCAGGGCGCCGGTGTGGCGGCCATCGCGCACCACCGCGGTGCCGTTCACAAACACGTGATGCACCCCGTAGGCATCGGCATAGATGCGCGGCTCGTCTGCCGGCAGATCCGGGCGCATGTGCACCGGTCCAGAGGCTACGGTAGCGGGATCGAAGACCACCAGATCAGCGTGCCAGCCAAGGCGGATCAGCCCGCGCTCGCGCAGCCCCATCAACTCGGCCGGCACCTGGGTGAGCTGGTGCACGGCGGCTTCCAGCGAAATGACCTGATGCTCGCGCACGCCCTTGCCCAGCACCTGGGTCGAAAACGCGAAGGTATCGATCATGTCCAGATGCGCACCCGCGTCGGAAGCGCCGATCACCGTGCGGTCGTCCGC
>CAZVMA010000193.1:0-5541 GCA_964628545.1 uncultured Pseudomonadales bacterium
TCGAGGGAGGCGTGGACTCGCAAACGGCCGCGTCAGGAACCAGGATGCCTCCGCGCGAAAGGCATTGCAGGCCAGGCGAATCACCTGCTGGAGAGTTACCGTTGATCACCGCGCACGATGCTGTCTGCCCGGGTGATTCGGGTGGCAGATAGCAGGCGCCGATATCGGCACCGTTGGCCGACCTGGAGTCCGGAACGAAGCCGCAGGAGTAGGTGCCCGGGGCTGCGACACCGCCGGCCGTGGTGTCTATGGAGTCTGGCAGACCTGACGTCCACCCCCAGAATTGATCCCAGCCGAGCTGAGCGGGGGTGCCGTTACCCGCTTCATTGTTCTCGGGACCCGCAATGTGGAATTTGCCGAACATGCCGCTGACGTAACCGGCATGCTTGAGAAGCTTGGCGATGGTGACTTCGTAAGGGTCGACCTGCGAGTTGGCAAGATCATTCGGCCCCAGCGCCTGCAAGACGTTGTTGCGCAGGGGGTAGCGTCCCGTCAGCAGCGCCGCGCGCGTGGGCGAGCACTCGGGCATCGCCCAGGTGTTGCGAAAACGTAGACCCTGCCCTGCGATTGCATCGATTGAGGGCATGCTGGGGGGCGGGGCCACCTGGAGGCCCACGCCGCCGTAACCGAAAGATGCCATTTGGTCGACGCCCACGTCGTCCATGATCACCAGCAGGATATTCGGCGGTTCCGGGGCGGCCATTGCCATCGGGGAGATGATGGCCAGGGCCATAGCGACCACTGGTAGGACTGTCGAAGCCATCAGGCTCTTGCGCTTCATGTTGTTCTTTCCGCAAATCTGGTGGCTTTCTTAACTGTAATTTCGCATGACGGCGATGCAAACCACAAGCGGCCGGGTCATTCTTCCCCGATATGCGCAAATGGGGTCAGGTTTTCCGCTTATCATTCCCACTTGGCGGACACGATAGCGCTCTGCTTACAGTTCTTCCCTTACACCCTTGGAAATCACTGCATGTCCGGTTGGCGCCATGACGGCCCCGATCTGCGCTCGAAGCTGCTGCTGCAGTGGGTACTGGGTCAGCGTTCTATTCTCGCGTCTTCGGTATGGAAGACCCGCCCCGGCTCACTCTGCCTGACAGGCCCATTGCATGAGCCCATTGCATGAGAAGGAAACAACAGCGCGTTCCATCGACGCCCGAAGCGGTGCCCTCCAGGTGGAGCCGGCGGACGATGCGCTCGTGGGCCACGGCGTTTGCGGCCGTGGCGGCCGTCCTCGGCGCTCTGCTTTTCTTCGTGCAGTTCTTGGTGCAGTCCGAGCCCCAGGCCCCCGCAGCGTCCCTTACTCAAACTGCGGAAACCCCGGCCGGCCGCGCGCCCGACACAGCGATTCCGGTACATGCAAAACCGGTCAGGAAGACCGATGCTCCGGGCTTTGTCGGCGCTGAGCGTTGCTCCACCTGCCACAGCCGCGAGACCGCGCTCTGGCGGCAATCCCAGCACGCCAAGGCCATGCAGAACGCCAGCGAGGACACGGTTCTCGGCAACTTCGACAACGCGAGTTTCGACTACTTCGGCACGCCCTCTACGTTCTACCGCCGTGACAATAAATTCTTGGTGCGCACAGACGGCGCAGATGGCCAGATCGCGGAGTTCGAGATCAGCCATGTCTTTGGCGTGGCACCGCTGCAGCAGTACCTGGTCGCGTTCCCGGATGGCCGTCTGCAGGCTCTGTCTGTGGCTTGGGATACGCGCCCCGAATCCGCCGGCGGACAACGCTGGTTCCACCTGTACCCCGACACGCCTATCCGCGCGGGCGACCCGTTGCACTGGACGCGTCGCGAGCAGAACTGGAATTGGATGTGCGCCGAGTGTCACAGCACCAAACTCGAACGCCACTTCGATGCGGCCAGCAACAGCTACGCCACGACCTTTGCCGAAATGAACGTGGCGTGCGAGGCCTGTCACGGCCCGGGCGAAAAACACTTCGCGTGGGCAAGCACCGGCGCAGACACTGCCGCAGACCCTTCACGTGGACTGCCCGTAAGACTGGATGAGCGTCGCGGCGTTCATTGGACCATGGACGCGCAGAGCGGCAACGCGACGCGCAGCGAGCCGCCCGGCCCGCGCACCGAGATGGCCGTCTGCGCGCAGTGCCACGCGCGCCGGGCGAGTTTTGCCGCAGGCTTAAGCCACACGGGCGATACCTTCGACACCCACGACCTTGCGCTGCTCACCGCGCCGCTCTACCACGCCGATGGGCAGCAGCGCGGCGAGGTCTACAACACCGGCTCCTTCATGAGCAGCCGCATGTACGCCAAGGGAGTGACCTGCAGCAACTGCCACGAACCGCACAGCGGCGCCTTGCGGGCACCGGGCAGCGCGGTATGCAGCCAGTGCCACCTGCCTGCAAAGTACGACACCAGCGCCCACACGCTGCACCCGGCGAACTCGCGCGGCGCGGCCTGCACGGCCTGCCACATGCCCACCACCGATTACATGGTGGTGGACGCGCGGCACGACCATTCCTTCCGCATCCCGCGGCCGGATCTGAGCCTGACCCTGGGTACGCCAAACGCGTGTAACCAGTGCCACCGCGAGAACGACGCCGCCTGGGCCGCGGGCGTGATCGAAAAACACTACGGCCCTGCGCGCAAAGGCTTCCAGGACTTCGGGGCTGCGTTTCATGCTGCCGATCAGGGCGCGCCTGGTGCAGAGGCCGGACTGCTTGCTGTGGCGAGGGATCCATCAGCATCTGCCATCGCCCAAGCGAGTGCGCTGGCGCGTCTCGAGCCCTATTTGAGCGCGCAGAGTCTCGCGGCCGTGGAGGCGGGCGCTGCCGACCCGGATCCGCTGCTGCGCGGTGCCGGGATACGCTGCTCGCCGCGCCGCTGCAGGAGCGTGTGCGGATCGCTGCAGCCTTGATCGACGATCCTTCCCGCGTCGTGCGGATCAAGGCCGCGCGAGCACTTGCCATCGCCCCTGATGCGGGCATGCCCCCGGCGATGCGCGCGCGGCTGCAGCCCCTCTTCGAGGTCTATGTGGCATCACAACGCGCCAATGCCGACCGACCCGAACCGCTGATCAACCTGGGACTCTTTTACACGGATCGCCGTGACGCCGTGTCGGCCGAAGCCGCCTATCGCGAAGCCATGCGGCTCGAACCCGACTTCGTACCCGCCTACGTGAACTTGGCCGATCTCTACCGCGCCCGTGGCCGCGATGCAGATGCCGAGCGCACGCTCGCCGCGGGCCTCGCC
The DNA here is from genome assembly GCA_964628545.1 of uncultured Pseudomonadales bacterium. Classification (GTDB taxonomy): domain Bacteria; phylum Pseudomonadota; class Gammaproteobacteria; order Pseudomonadales; family Azotimanducaceae; genus UBA7803. Next base: position 3,219 of record CAZVMA010000193.1, read on the forward strand.
AAGGCGAGTGGCGATGCGGATCTGACGCACTCCATGGGCCTGCTGCGCATCCGGCAGGGGCGGCTTAACGAGGCACTTGATCTTCTGAGACAGGCCTCGGACGCGGCCCCGCAGAACCCGCGCTATGCCTTCGTGCTGGGCGTGGCACTGCATGACAGTGGCCAGGCCACAGAGGCGATCACCGCGCTGGAGTTGGCGCTCTCGCGCTTTCCCAACGATGTTGAACTGCTGAACGCGCTGGCGAGCTACACGAGCGAAGCGGGCGATGGTGCTCGCGCAGCAGACTTCCGAAGGCGGCTCGAAGCGCTGCGCCCCGGCGGCGGTTGAGATCCAAGCGCGCACCACGAACGACACTGCCGAAGCGCGCTGCGCGTCGGCTGAGCGGTGAGGCAGCGGCCATTCGCCGATGCGCCGGGTCGGAGAGCATCACGGTGGTTGCGGGAGGAGAAACACAATGAAGGCACCCACGGTGGCGCACTTGGCACTGTTCGCTGTACGGGGGGCTTAGGCCTCGACCGCGATGGCGGCATGTACTTGCTGGTTGTCTTCGGCTTCCTCGCCGTGACCCACAAATACAAACCATCAGCGTTGGCGGATGTGTTCATTCTCTTCGGAGTCGGGACAATTGCCGCGATCCTGATGTACGTCGACTACCTGGACTCCGCGCCCATGGCCGACATGACGGCGTTCGCCATGATCGGCTGCTCGCGCGGATGAAGAAACAGCGATTTGGGCTGTTTCAATCAGGGTGTCGTTGCGGTCGGTGCCGCGTCCAAGCAAGTGCTCATGAACTCAGGCACGGACACACCAACACCGGGCAGCGAGGACCAGGACGCGCTGTCGGGTTTGGTCTGAACCATGTAGGCCCAATGGCCGAGCTGCAGACTGGGTGTGCCCGTCGACATTTGGTTTTGCATCGTCCATTTGCCCGATTTCCGCACCATCGTGCCAACGCCGATGGTGGGTTCATCGCCAGGGCTGAACGGAAAAGGCGTGAAGGTGAGGTAGATACTCCCCTCAGGCGTCACGGACCCCACCAAGGACATGCAGGAAATGTCATTGGTTCCGACTTGGCCGGCTGTTCGGCCCCAGAAATAGCCGTTCCGGTACCCCGTGATGGTATAGACCGTTTGATCCTGCACCGGAGTGATGGTGTTCTGCAAAGGGGTGTAGATGTAGGCGGGTAGCCCAGAGGTGGGAACATACCATGTCGTGCCATTCAGCCAGCGCCAATCCAGCACCGTGTTGGCGTCGGCTGGAACGCTGATCACACTCAGATAGACGGCAATCGCGAGGCGTATCGATTTCATCGGCAGCGTTCCATGTGGGTCTGGTCGACTAGCCTATCCCAGTCACCGCCTGAATGTCCCAAACGCTCTGGAATGTGCAAACTCATCGCGATAGCGATGCCCAGCGACGAAACCCCGGAATCGCGTGTGCCTTCGCCACAACGCGAGGGTTTCAGGCGGGCTGCTTCCCGTAGTCGACTGCCAGCCAGCGTTCAGGCCGGACTCGAACCAGGATGTCGGTGCTGGCGCGGGCGCCGTCGGCATAGGCGCGGCCCGCTCGCTCGCCGAGATACCGAACCGCCATCGGCAGCAGCTGGTCTGCGGCCGGTTCGATCGCGGTGACCGGACCTTCGATGCTGACATAGCGATAGGGCGCGGTTTCGGTCTGGGCGCAAAGGCTGATGCGCACGCCCGCACGAAGCAGCTGCCCCTTGCGCGATTGCGGTTCGGTGATGAACCACAGGTCACCGCCTGGCCGATAGTCGTACCAAACGGGCACACACAGCGGCCCCCGGTCTGGTTCCGGGATGGCGAGCACCCCCACGTGCAGGCCTGCGAGGAACGCCTGTTTTTCCGCCATTGTCATGCGCGTCATCAATGTTTCTCCGTCGGTCGATCAGTGCACGGATGCGAGGGATCGCACCGGAGGCCCGATTGTGAAGCCCGCGCTGGTTGGGCAGCAAATCGGTCCCGCAACGAACAGTCCGGCACCGCCCGAGCAGTGCAGGCATGCAGGGGACGAAGACTGGAACCCGCGACGCGAGCCGATGCGTGGGTTCCGGCAGGCCCGCTTGGGGTAAGCTGCCGCGCATGGCCAACCTGAACCTGTTCCGCCGGCGCGAAGTGTGGCTACCTACGCTGCGCGGCTGGATCATGATCATGACGCTTGCCGCGTCAGCCGTCGTCGTGGCCGGGCGCGGCGCCTACGGTTTTCTGGCGCAAGACGCGCCTGAGCCGGGCGCCAAGCTGATGGTCGTCGAGGGCTGGCTCGGCGACGGCGAGCTTGATCAGGTGATCGTCGCCTTCAGAGCAGG
>CAZVMA010000194.1:0-4310 GCA_964628545.1 uncultured Pseudomonadales bacterium
AACGCTGCCAGTTCGGCTACGAACAGATGGTCGGTGCCTCCGGCAGCGCCGCCGGCCCAGGATACGGCCCGGGGGTCGCTCTGCAGCAGCGCCATGAGCTCGGTGATCGTTTGCAGCGGTGAATCGCGATGCACCGCGATCACTTCATACTCGGCGGTCAGGCGCGCGATGGGTACGGTGTCGCTCAGTTGGAGCGGCGACCGGCTGCTGGCGAGCGCGCTGACCATCACGAGTCCCGCGACCAGCAGGTGCTGATCGGCGCTGGGTTGGTCGAGAAAGCGGGCCAGCCCGACCGCGCCGCCGCCGCCGGGAACGTGCTCCACGCGCACCTTGCCGGCCAGGCGCTGCTGCAGCAGCGCGCGTTCAAGACTGCGGGCCGTCTGATCCCAGCCGCCACCGGGCCCCGACGGAACCAGCAGCGTCAGCGCCGGCGGTCCGGACGCTGTGGGCGCGCAGCCCATCGTGCCTGCGCCCGCAAGCAGCATCCCTGCCTGCGCGAGGAACCGGCGTCGTCCCGGATGCATGTTCGGGGCCGCAACCACCTCAGTGCAGGCCGTTCAAAAACTCGATCAGCAGCGCATTGGTGTCATTGGCGCGCTCCTGCTGGGTCCAGTGACCGCAACCGGGCAGCACCACCGCTCGGGTCAGTTTCGGCAGCGTCTGCGGAAACCGGTCGATCGCGGGCTTGCCCCAGATGGTCGGGCCGTCCCGATCGCCGCCGATGAACAGCGCAGGAATGGTGATTGGCTGGCCGGCGTAACCGGCAAGGTCCTCGTAATCGCGGTCGACGTTGCGATAGCGAGACAGGGGGCCGAAAAACCCCGAGTACTCGAATTCTCGGGTATAGACATCGAGATCCGCGTCCGTCAGCCAATCCGGCATGGTGTCCGGAAACACGAACGCGTCGCCCAGCTTGTGTCCGCGCGGCACGATGGAGATGTTCGGCCCATTCTGCACGTCGCCGGACGCGCACCAATAGAAGCCGAGCAGCCAGCGACGAACGTCGTCTTCGATCTCGGCCTCGGCGCGGCCCTGCGTCTGGAAATATTCCACGTAGAACTCGGGCGCTTCGGCCTTGTTTGCGGCCGATTGTTCCGCCAGGCCGCGCATGCGCTCGAGAGGTCGGCCATCGCGAGATGGCGGCGCATAAGGCACGGACAGCCCGGCCACGCCGCGCAGCAGGTCTGGACGCAGCAGGGCCGTGTTCCAGGCAATGGGGGCGCCCCAGTCGTGGCCGATGATCGTCACGTCGTTGCAGTCGAGGGCTTGGATCACCCCGACGACGTCCGCGATCACCCGCATCATGCGGTAGTCCTCGACCGCACGCGGTTTCGATGACCGGCCGTAGCCGCGCACGTCGATCGCGACTGCGCGGTAGCCGGCGGCCGCGAGCGCGGGCAGCTGATGGCGCCACGAGTACCAGGACTCGGGAAAGCCGTGAATCATCAGGGCCACGGGCCCGGTGCCGCACTCCACCCAGTGAATGCGCGCGTCGCCGGTGGCGACCGAGCGGTGCAGCAGGGGTGGATGCGGCGTGTCGTGTGCGCTCATGTGCGTTTCCCGTCAGGTCAGCGTGGCGCAGTCAGAGCTGTCAGTCCGCAGCTTTCCTAGCGCGCCGGAAGCAGCCATAGTGCCGCACGAGGCCGATGGAATCGATACTGCGCGTGAACGTCCACCTGGTTTTGCTGCTCGGCTACACCGCACTGCTGTTCGGGCTTGGCCTGCTTGTTGCGCGTCGGGTGCGGGGCAGCGCGGATTTCTTTGTGGCCGGACGCGCGCTCTCCGCGCCGCTGCTGATGAGCACGATTCTGGCTGCCAACATTGGTGCCGGGGCAACCGTAGGTGCCACCGGGCTGGCGTTCGCCGACGGCGTTTCGGCCTGGTGGTGGAACGGTTCGGCCGCCATTGGCTCGCTGGTGCTGGCCTTCTGGGTGGGGCCGCGCATCTGGCGGCTCGCCGCGGCGCACGGATTCCTGACCGTAGGCGACTTTCTCGAGTATCGCTACCACCCAAGCGTGCGCGCGCTGGTTGCGGTGCTGATCTGGATCGGCACGCTGGCCATCCTGGCTGCCCAGCTGATTGCCGGTGCGGCAGTACTGGCGGTCGTGGCGGACGTGCCGCGCGTCTGGGGCATCCTGATTGGGGCGGCGGCCATGCTGGCGTATTTCACCGGCGGTGGTTTGCTGGCCTCGGCATGGGTCAATGCCGTACAGCTCGTGGTGCTGCTGTTCGGTCTGCTGCTCGCCGTGCCGTTGGTGGTTGCAGCCGCGGGCGGATGGCAGGCGCTGGCTGCAGGCGGCCCGTCCGGCTACAGCGACGTGCTGCACGTCAGCGGCCCGGGCTCCGGGGTCATGCTGCTCGCGCTGCTGGCCCCGGCCTTCATTGTGTCGCCTGGTCTGTTGCAGAAGGTATTCGGTGCCCGCGATGTCCGGGCCATCCGCTGGGGAGTGGGCATGCAGGCGCTGGTGCTGGCGATGTTTGCCTGCGTGCCGGTGATCTTCGGCATGGCTGCGCGCGTGCTGGTGCCGGATGTCGCGAGTCCGAACCTGGTGCTGCCGACGGTGCTGGTCGAGGCGTTGCCGCTGTGGTTGTCCGTGCTGGCCCTCGCCGCGATCTTTTCGGCCGAGGTCAGCACCTGCGACGCCATCCTGTTCATGCTGTCCACGTCGCTCTCGCAGGACTTGTACCGGCGCTTTCTGCGGCCGCACGCGACGGATGTTGAGGTTCTGCGTGTCGCTCGATTGGCGGCACTGCTGGGCGCGGGCGCAGGCGTTGCAATAGCGGTTGTGGTGCCGACCGTGATCGGCGCGCTCAGCGTGTTTTACACGCTGCTTGGCGTCAGTCTGTTCGTGCCTGTGGTCGCGGGTCTCTATTCCCGCCGCATCGGCGTGCCGGAAGCTCTGGCGGCCATCGCCGCTGGCGTGACCTTTGTGCTGGCCCAGGGGCTGGTGGCTGACGCCGGAACTTCCGTCTGGCAGCACCCGAATGTGGGTGGCCTGGCGTGCGCTGCGCTGGCCCTGCTCGCCGTCGCTCTGGTGCGCCAGGCACTGCGTCGAGTATGACCCGGTCGGTTCAGACCGGTCGGAACATCGGAATCGCCTCTCCGGCCGGAGAGATTTCGAAGGTCACGATCACGGCCATGCCGACACGCACCTGATCCGGGGCACAGTCGACCAGATTGGCGTTCATGCGCACCCCTTCCTCCAGATCGACCTGCGCCATCAGCACCGGCGTGCCGCTGTCGTGCCGCAGTTGATGGCGCGGGTGGTAGCTGCGGCGCAGCTGGCCGTGCGCATACAGGGTGCCTCGGCCGCTGGCCTCGGCCCACGCAAGCGCGGTGCTGCCGCAGTGCTGGCAGCGACGTCGCACCGGGAACATGAATCCGCCGCAGTCGTCGCAGCGCTGCAGGCGCAGCGTACCTGCGCGCGCGCCGTCGAAGTAGGGGCGGTTGCTGTCGTCCGGCTCCGGCAACCAGCGGTTGCTCTCAGTCATGATCGGTCTCCCCGTTTGGCGACGTGTTCAAGCTCACGCCGCGTGCGGCGACAGCACCAGCGTCGAGTGGTAGTTGAGAACGCCGCCGTTGCCGGACACCAGAATCATGTCGTTTGGCTGCTGGCGCGCACCGCCCTGACCGCGTCCCTGGATGACGGCTTCGGTGATCGGGGTCATACCCCACATGTAGAACGACGACAGTTCACCGCCGCCGGTGTTGGTGGGCAGACTGCCCCCGGGCGCGAGTTTGCCGTCCGCAACGAAAGGCCCGCCCTCGCCCTTGGCGCAGAAGCCGTAGTCCTCAAGCGTGGCGATCACGGTATAGGTGTAGCAGTCATAGATCTGGCATTGAGTGATGTCGCTGCGCTCGATGCCGGCCATGGCCAGGGCACGAGGTCCTGCTTTCGCGGCCGGCGTGTGGATCAAGGCGTCATTGCCCGCGAGACCCGCGTCGTGGTTGTGCGCCTGCGCGAAGCCCCGCACATAAACGGCGGGCTGGCGCAGGTCACGCGCGCGCTCCGGCGTCGTGACAATCACGGCGACGCCACCATTCGAGACCAGGCAGCAGTCCAGCACATGAAAGGGCTCCACCACCCAGGGCGATGCATGGTAGCCGGCGAGATCCAGCGGCTCGCGCTTGGTGGCGCGTGGATTCATGGCGGCCCACTGGCGCTGACCAATGGCAACTGCGCCGAGTTGATCCTGGGTGGTGCCGTACAGGTCCATGTGTCGACGCGCGCCGAGCGCGTACATCGGTAGCGCGCCCATGAATCCGTAGATGGGATAGAGGCCGCTCATGGCGCTGCGACGGGCGCCTC
>CAZVMA010000194.1:4320-5517 GCA_964628545.1 uncultured Pseudomonadales bacterium
CCGCTGCTTCGCTGTCCCTCTTTCAGGGGATCATCCGAGAACACGCAGCACATGTAGTTGGCCAGCCCGTTGGCCACCGCCATGGCCGCGTACTGAATCATCTGCCCGGCCGAAGAACCGTAGCCCTGCATGAACGTCAGCACGTTGAGCTCGCGCAGGCCGAGCGAGATGTGCAGGGGAATGCTTACGCCGTTGGTTACGCCCGCGTTGATCATGAGGCCGTCCAGTTCGGACTTCGGCAGCCCGGCATCGGCCAGCGCGAGATAGACCGCCTCTGCCGCCAGATCTTCCGCGTCTCGGTAGACCCGGCCCATTTCGGTAATGCCGAGACCGCAGATCGCGGCGGCACCGTTCATCGGATGTGTCATGCGAAATGCCTCGCGCTTGTTCACGGCCGACATCGCTTCAAGGCCCCACGTCTGTGCGGATCGGTCGGGGCTGGTCGGCGCTGCTGGGATACTCCCAGCGCCCCCGGGCAATTGCAATGACCGGCGCCGGCGCCTAACGTGGCCCGCGTAGCGCCCGAACGGGATCTGGGCGCTTTGCGCCGACGGGAAAATGGGGCGTGTCGTGTGCCCCTTCGATGCAGGAGACCCAGGATCATGACCACAGCGCTTGCTGGTCAGCACGCATTCATCACCGGTGGCGGCAGCGGCATTGGTCTCGCCTGTGCCCGCGCCTTCCTGCGCGACGGTGCCCGGGTGACGTTGATGGGCCGCTCGGGGGAGCGCCTGGCGCGAGCGGCCGCGGAATTGGCTGTTCCGGACAGGGTGCACACGGTGACCGGTGATGTTGGCAGCGAGGCGGCCGTCGAGGCCGCCGTCGCGGCCGCAGGGGCGCTGGCGCCGCTCACCGTGGCGGTCGCGACTGCGGGCACGGGGGGGGTGGCCCCGCTGACGGTGACACGCGAGGACGACTGGCAGCGCATCATGCAGACCAACCTGTCCGGCACGTTTTACACCTTCAAGCATGCGGGCCAGGCCATCGCCCGAGCCGGCGGCGGGGCCATGTGCGCCATCTCGTCCATCGCCGGGGTGCGCACCCATCGCTTCATGCATGCGTACTGTGCAAGCAAGGCCGCCATCGACATGCTGGTCCGGACATCGGCGGACGAACTGGGAGCCGCACGCGTGCGCGTGAACAGCGTCTGCCCGGGTCTGGTCGACACCGAGATCGCGGCGGGGCTCTTTGCCACCG
>CAZVMA010000195.1:0-5510 GCA_964628545.1 uncultured Pseudomonadales bacterium
CACGGCTTCTGTTTGCCTGTTATAGCGCGCGCGGAAGCAGTCGCCGAGCGTCAGCAGATGCAGGCGATACAGCCGACGCGCGAAGACGAGGCCGAACAGCACCAGGCAGAGCGATGCGCCCAGCGGGTCAGAGATCAGTCCGCGAAAGCCTTCCTCGAGGAACGTCGCGGAGATGCCGAGCACGGTTTCCGCGCCGAACCAGGTAGCGAACACCATTGCCAGCACAATCACGAAGGGCAGATTGCGGCCGGCGACGATGTAGTCGCGCGCATCATGTACGCGTGTTGCGGCGTAGACGCCGATACCGATCGATATGGCGAGGTAGCCGATCACGAGCCATAGCAACATGTCTTGGGTATCCCTGCGGGTGAAAGTTTGGCATGACCAAGCCAGACGGCCGCGCCAGACTGCCGCGCGGCCGCGCCAGTGTAGCAACACCGTCGCTGCTGGGAAGCCGCTCGCACAAGCTTGAGCGGCAGCCCGGCGCGCATCAGTGCGTGAGCCCCAGCCAGCGGGCGGCGGGCGGCACCCGACGCAGCACCTGCTCGATCAGCCACAGCGCCACCAGCGATACCGCGAGCAGCGGCAGAACGCAGGCCAGACCCAGCACGATGGCCGGAAACGCACCGCGCTGCCCCGGCCCGGGCGGCGCCCCCAGTACATGAGCGGGCTTGCGTTTGCGCCACAGCACGACGCCGCTTAGGGCCAGCGCCAGCGTGCCAAGCGCCGCCACCAGGCCGAGCGCCTGATTGGCGCGCCCGAACAGCGCCCCCTCGTGGGCCGAGATGCCGATGGCGATGACGCGATCGAGCAGTGGCTGATCGTGGAACCCTTTGCGGCTCATGACGACACCAGTCGCGCCATCGATCCGTGCGGTTTCCCGGAGCATACGATTGGGATGATCCGAGGCCAGCAACCAGACCCCCGGTATATCGGGTAGGGGCGACAGCCGGACTGGCGGCGCAAAGCCCAGCGCGGCAGCGCGCTCGACTACCGCATCCGGCAGATGCACATCGGTCAGCGGCTGACGCTGCCGGACGCGAGCTTCACCGCTGCGGCCGCTGGTCCAGGCGGGTTCGCCGAACTGGCCGGCCAGCGCTCGAGCCTCCTTGAATGCCCCGCCCCAGACCTGGGACCACGGCAGGCCGGAGACAAGCAGAAACAGCACCAGCAAAGATACCCAGAACCCGATCACCACGTGCCACTCGCGCCAGCGGGCGCGGGCGGCGCGGCCTCGACGAGGCCACAGAATGCCGGCGGGCCCCCGGACGTCTTGCGGCCAGCCAAGGTATAGGCCGCTGACGATCAGCACGATCGCCCAAGAGCCGGCGAGCTCGACCAGCAGCGAGCCGACATCACCGCCCAGCAGTTCACCGTGCAGGTCACGCACCGTCGCCATGGCTTCGGCGTCCAGGTCGCGGACCGCGAGTACGGTGACTCGCCATGGATCCACGGTAATCGCGTGCCGCGTGCCGTCTGAAATAGCCGTGATTACCGGCGCCGCGTTGGTCGCGTCGGTGCACGGCAAGAGCACCGTGCTCAGCTCGCGCACGGTCGACGTCCGGCTTGAACAGATAGATCGCGCCGGTGATCGACAGCGACAGCAGGATCGGCACGCACGCGAGACCGGCATAAAAGTGCCAGCGCCAGAGCGTGCGATAGAGGTTGCTTGCGCTGCGCACGGGCGCGCGTTCGGCATCAGAGCGCATAGCGCAGACTCCCGTACCAGGTGCGCCCCGGCCATGGATGGGCGACGTAAGCTCGTGCGTCGGTGACGTTGTCGACGCCCGCAGATAGAGACAGGTGCTCGTCGTAGCTGTAGTCGCCTTTCAGCCCGAGCCACAGGAAGCCGTCCTGGGCGCTCATGACGCCGTAGGCGCGATCCCTGTTGTCCGTGCGCCCGAAGCTGTCGCTCGCGTACTGAACGCTGGTGCTGGCCGTGACGCGGTCGTTGATGCGATAGCTGGCGAGCAGGTTGCTGCGCCAGTCGGGCATGCGCGGATACTCGTTGTGCTCGATCGTCGTATCAGCGCTGTTGGCCATGATTTCGGCATCCGTCCATGCGACATTGAAGCGCACGTCCAGGCGATCGGACAGGAACCCGGACTTGTTTGCGACGAATTCCACGCCCCGGGTGCGCACCTGATCGATGGGCACGAAGGTGCGAATGCTGATGCCGCCGGGCAGTGTGGTGCCCTGTGATTCGATCACGTCCTCGATCTCGTCCTGGTAGATGTTGAGTCTCAGATAGCCACCCGCTATTTCCCGATCGATCATCACGTTGTGCGACAGCGCGTTCTCCGGTTCCAGATCCGGGTTCGAGAGGCTGACCGCGTTGTAGGCCTGATACTGGCTGTACAGCTCCTCGGCGATAGGAAAACGATAGGCGCGGGCGACCGAGTAGCGGATTTGCCACAGTTCGAGCGGACGGAAACCAAGCGAGAACTTCGGTGACCAGGTGGCGTCGTCCGTCTCGCGCGTGCTCACCAGATCAAGCTGCGGTGTTGCCGGCACGTCCGCCGAGTAGAAGCCGTTTTTGCTTTCGAAACGCTCGTGGCGCATGCCGAGCGTGGCGTCCCAGTGATCGTTCAGCGTCCAGGTGCCCTGCAGGAATGCGGCATTGATCACCGTTTCGCCGCCGCTTGCGCTGGTGCGTCGCGTGCGAACGCCTTGGCGCCAGTCGCTCGACGCGAACACGTTCAGGTTCAGGGTGTAGGCTTCGTGGCGCACACCGGCGACGATGACGAGGGCGTCGTCTTCTGTCAGGCCCTGCAAGCGCAGCTTCACATCCGCTGTATCCCAACCGGCGTCACCAAAGGCGGTGATCTCGCCGGCGGGTGTATAGGCCGGATCGCGCGGGTTGCGGGCCGATGCGCGCGTCTCGTCCTCGAGAATCTCGAAGCGGCTTAAGTTGGCCTCCAGCGACGCGTGATCCGTAAGTTCGCCGCGCACGCGCAAGCCCACCGATACGCTGTGACGATCCTGCTGCGAGACGTTCAGGCGCGCGGCCGGCACCGCGAAGCGCACGCCATCCTGGATGACGTTGCCGGAATAGACCGGCGCGCCGTCGGTATCGCGCAGATAGCTATTTGGCGATTCGCTGTTGCCGTTGCGATCCTCATAAGCCACGTTCAGCAGCGCCGACCAGCGCTCCCAGTCGTAGCCGGTTTTCAGCTTCACGTTGTTGGTGCGGCTGTCGACGCGGCCGGTATCGCCGAAGAACGGTCGCGTGACGCCCAGCTCATCGCCCTTCAACACGGCGCCGGACACAGCCACCGGGTTTGCCGCCGTGTTGGTGGCAGCCGGGTAGAAGGTCATCGGCTGTGACTCGTTTTCCAGCCGGTTGAGCGACAGGTAGAGGCTGGCATTACCGAAGCGGTCGCCGTAGGCGGCAAAGGTCCGGTAGCCCGGCATGTCGCCGGCAAAGCCGTACGCGTCGAACGACTGGGTGAAGAACGACTGCTCGAGGGTGAACTCGCGTGCTTGCGGTATCGCGGTTTCGATCAGCACCACGCCGCCCAGGGCATTGCCGCTGTACTCGGCGCTGTAGGGGCCGTAAATCGTTTCCACGTGCGCAATCTCGGACGAAGACACCATCGTCCAGCGGGGCGCACCGTTGAAGCGCGACTGCAGCAGGTAGTGCAGCGGTACGCCATCGGCGAACACCATCGCGCGCGAGGTCTGAAACATGTTGGCGCCGCGCATCCCCATGGTGCCGTTCGGATCGCCGATGAAGCGCTTGCGAATGACGAGGTTCGGTTCGTACTTGACCAGATCCTCGATGGTGGTCGAGTTGATTGCCACCATATCCTCGCGCGTGAGCAGGCTCGTGGGGTTGGTATAACCGGCCTGTGTTCGGTCTTGTTTCTTGCCCCACACCACGATCTCCTCAGTGATGCTTTGTGCGCCGATTTCCGGGTTCGGGCTTGCTGGCTCAGGCGTCGAAAGAGCAGCGGTCGCGATGCTGGGCAGCGCGGCCAGCAGCGATGCCAGCGCCGCGGCGTGTAGCCACGGCGTCCGGGCGCCCGCTGGCGGGGTTCTAGTTGAACGTGACATATCGAGTTTCCATTCCTTGGGCTTCGGCCTGTTTGGGCGACTCATGCCGCACTGGCCCGCGCGCGCGGTGCCGCACACGCAGGCGTCGAGCTCGTCGCGCGCGCGAGCGCGCGTCGGGGCAGCGCGAGGTCTCGCCAAGCTGGGTCGTCTGCCGCCGAGGCGGCGTCTGTGATCAGGCGGAATGGAGCGGGGGCGGAGCCCGGGCGTGATAGCCGAGTCGGACGGGTGTGGCGGGGGCAGGCGGCGCGGCCGGGTGGCTGAAGGTCGCCGGTGCCGGGGTGAGAATGGCGATTGCGGGCGCATCAACGGTGGCGGCGCTGGCCAGCCCTTCGCCGAGCGCGCAGCGCTCGGGGTTGGCTGCGCTGACACCGCTGGCCGCAGGATCATGGTGCTGGTGATGGTTGTGGTGCGCGTGCTCGCCGAGCAGCGCCGTGATTGCTGCGCTACCAAAACTGTCCGGACACAGCGTCAAAAAGCTGCCGTCGGCAACGGCAGAGGGCATCAGGCCGACCGGCACGATCGCGCGCAGCAGCAGCGCTGCAAGCAGCAGCGGCGCGAGCGCAAGGTTCCGGCGTGATCTCATGGCGTCATCAATCCTCGGCCACCAGCACCAGGGTGCCGGTGGTGGACAGGCTGCCGCCGGTACCGTTCACCACGCAGGTGCGCGCGCTGGTCTGTTTGCCGGCGATGCCGTGCACGCCGTCCTCCGCGGTTCGCGACAGCTGCCGGTAGGCCTCGATCAGCAGCGGCATGCCGTACATGCCGCTGTGGGTGAATGAAAGTCCGCCCCCGTTGGTGTTGATCGGCAGCCGCCCGCCGGGGGCAGCGTGACCGTCTTTCCACAGTCGATGCCCTTCGCCAGGCCGGGCCAGTCCCAGCATTTCGGCGGTGATGGCCGCGGTGATGGTGAAGGAGTCGTAGATCATGGCCATTTCCATGTCATCGGGCCCCATGCCCGCCATGGTGTAGGCCGTCGTGGCGGACCGTGCGGCCGAGGTGCGGGTGAAGTCCGGTGGTCCATGCTCTCGCCGGCACCCGCGATCCACACCGGCCGGGTGCGCACGCTGGCGGCGACGCGTGGGCTTGTCACCAGTACGGCGCCGCCGTGGTCGGTCACCATGCAGCAGTGCAGGATGGTGAGGGGCCATGCGATCAGTCGCGACGACTCGACCTGCTCGACCGTGATCGGTCCACCAAAAGGGTGTTTCTCTTTCGAGAACATGGCTGCGCGCGGATTCAGTGTGGCCCAGTCGCGGGTGACCTTGGCGATGTGTGCGTAGTCCTCGCGCGCGAGCCCGTAGCGATGCATGTGCCGCATCATGGCGTGGGCGTAGTGAGAGGGTGCGCTGGCAAGCCCGTAGGCCGAGGTCATCTCGACCGCCGGCGATTGCACGCCGGCACCGCGCGCGTAGTTGCTGCCGCCACCGCCGATCTTGCGTGCGGAATGGCCATTC
>CAZVMA010000196.1:0-3110 GCA_964628545.1 uncultured Pseudomonadales bacterium
GTCGCTGCAGAAAATGGACGGTATCACCGCCGAAGCCGCGGGACAGCTCGATGTTGCGCATGCCCGCATTGCATCCATCGCCACGCTGCACGAGCTTCTGTACCGATCCGCCGATCTCGAATCAGTCCGCCTTGGCCAGCTGGTGCGCGAGCTTGTTGGCACGTTCTCGCGCATTCACGGCGACATTGTGCATCGGGTGCGATTTGTCTTTGATCTGTCTGACGAGATCCGCGTGACGGAGGATCAGGCTGGGCCATTGACGCTGACCTTGAACGAGCTCCTGACCAATGCCACCAAGCACGCGTTCCCTGGCGACCGCTTCGGCTCGATCACGGTTTCGGCACGGGTCACGATGACCGGCCCGCCGGAGCAACCGCTTGAGCTTCGGCTGCTGGTCGCGGATGACGGCATCGGTCTGCCGCAGGGTTTTGATCTGGCGCGCGCCACGGGCCTTGGCACCCGCATCGTGTCTCGGCTGGTGCGACAGCTTGATGGTCAGATCGAACTTGAACCCGGTCCGGTGGGCACCCGCTGGGCCTTGCGGCTGCCGCTCGCGACCGGCTGACGAGCACGCTTGCTGGTTGCCGCGGGCCCTTCACGCGAACTTCGCGCCCGTGCCTGTAGCCCGCACATTGGGGTATGCTTTCAGGATGGGGATGCCCAGTCGGGGGACACATGGCAACACTCGAGCGCCCGGATGGCAGTCGGCTGTTTTATCGGCTCGTTGGCCCTGCGATCAGTCAGCGTGAAGGTCGACATGGACTGCCGGTCGATCCGCCCGATCAGATTACGCCCGACCCGCCCGCCCTGGTGTTCGTGCACGGCTGGTGCTCGAACCACACGCACTGGGTGCATCAGACGAAGCATTTCCGCCGACGGCATCGGATTTTGCTGATCGACCGCCGCGGGCACGGCAAATCCACCACCAGCGGCACCGGTCACGATGCCCGCACGCACGCGGCCGACCTGCTCGCAGTGGTGCGTGCAGCGGGGCTGACCTCCGTGGTGGCCGTGGGGCATGCCGGGGGCGGCGCGGGCACCCTCGAGTTCATTCGGGCCAATCCACGGCTGGTGCGCGGTGGCGTTCTGGTGGATACCGGGCTGTATCCGCTGCCGGTGCTGAACAACCCCGCCAGCCCGTTTGGATCAATCGTGGGCAGCATGATCAACGCGCTGGAGGGACGTGGCGCCAAGGCGGCGTTCCGCAAGATGTACAGCGCTTATTTCGACCCGCGCGGCGACCGGGATGCGGCAGCGCGAGTGGTTGCCGAAGCGGCAGCGACGCCGGATGCGGTGAAGATTGCCGAGCTGCACGGCATGATTGTGGATACTGCGGCCATCGCCGCAGACATCCGCCAGCCGATTCTCTGGTTGACGGCCGCACAGGCGCCCCAGGCATTCATCGCGAAACACATCCGCAAGGTCGGCTTCGCGCAGGTCTTCGGGGCGCATCATTTTCCGCATTTCGAGCAGCCCGCGCAGACCAACGCGGCGATCGAAGCCTTCCTCGCGCGACTGAAGCGCGTATAGAGATATTGTCGAGATCCGGGGAGACACCATGGGAAACGCTGAGCTGATCGCCATTGCGGCCCGAGAGGTCGAGAACTTTCGCGCCGACCGCATCGACCTGATGCCGGAAGTGCTGCGCGTTCCGGCTGCCGATTACACCGATACCGGGCGTTGGCAGCAGGAAGTGAAACAGATTTTCCGGCGCATGCCGCTCGCGCTTGGTTTCAAGAGCGAGTTTCCTGAAGCCGGCTCGTTCCGCACGCTTGAGGTGGCCGGTACCCCGGTGCTGATGGTGCGCGGCGAGGACGGCGTGGTGCGTGCATTTGTCAACATGTGCTCGCACCGGGGCAACGCCATCGCGGTGGAAGAGTGCGGGCAGACGCGGCGCTTTCGCTGCGGTTATCACGCCTGGAGTTTCGGCCTGAAGGGCGAACTGCAGTCGGTGTTTGACCAGGACAATTTCGGGCCGATCAACAAGGCCGAGTACGGGCTGACGCCGCTGCCGACGGCAGAGCGCGCCGGCATCATCTGGGTCACCCTCGACCCGGCGGGCACGCTCGATATCGATATCTTCCTGTCCGGCTACGGCGCCATGCTCGAGTCGCTGGGGTTTGCCGAAACCCATGTGGCCGGTCGCCAGGTGCTGAAGGGGCCGAACTGGAAGGTCGCCTATGATGGCTATCGCGACTTTTACCATGTGCCGATCCTGCACCGGCCGACGTTCGGGCCAGAGCTGCCCTATCAGGCTGATTTCTATCACTGGGGCCCCCACGTGCGCGTCACGGCGCCGAAGAACGTCGAGCCGTTTGCTGCGCGCCCCGTAGAGGAATGGCCGATTGAGGATCTGACGCCGGGCGTCTGGACCATCTTCCCGAACGTTTCCATTGCCGGGGGGCGGCGCGGTAATCTGCGCGGCTCGGGCATGTACATGTTCTCGCAGATGTTTCCGGGTGCCACGCCGTTCGAGTCGATCACCATTCAGAATTTTCTGGCCTTCGACAAACCGGAAGACGTGGATCAGGACGGTTTGCAGAATTTCATGAAGTTCATGATCGAGGTTGTCGAGAAGGAAGACTACGTGACCGGTTTTCGGGTGCAGAAAGGTCTTGCGACCGGCGCGCGCCCGCATGTGCTATTCGGCCGCAATGAGGGCGGCGGTCAGCACTTTCATCGCTGGGTCGACGCGCTGGTGGCAACACCGGATGCAGAACTCGATGCTCTGTTCGCGCAGGGTGTTGCGGATCGGCATACGCGCTGATCCGGCGCTTTTGTTCATCAGATCCATTCTAGGAAGCAGAGGCTCAATTGGTTAATCAGACAGACAAATCCACCGGCGGCCGTTCTGGCAGCCTGGCTGGAAAAGTAGCGGTGATCACCGGCGCCAGCCGCGGCATCGGCAAAGGCATCGCCCTCGCGCTTGGCGAACTGGGCTGCACCGTGTTCGTTTCCGGTCGCACCACCGGCAGCGGCGAGCGCACCATCGATACCACGGCGCGACTGGTCACCGAAGCCGGTGGTCGCGGCATTGCCATTCAGTGTGACCACGGCAACGATGCCGACATCGCTGCGCTGTTTGCGCGCATCGGAGAGCAGGTCGACCA
>CAZVMA010000196.1:3120-5505 GCA_964628545.1 uncultured Pseudomonadales bacterium
TCCGGATCCGCCGGCATGGGGCGGCGGCTTCTGGGACCATCCGATTCAGGTCTGGGATGACCAGGTCGGCATCGGCCTGCGCGCGCATTACGTGGCCAGCTGGCATGCGGCGCAGCTGCTATTCAAGGCCGGCCCGGGCGCCGCGATCATGAATGTGTCGTCGCCGGGCGGGCAGAGCTATCACTTCTCCAGCTCCTACGGCGCCGGCAAGGCGGGCCTGGACCGACTCACCGCCGACATGGCGATCGAGCTGAAGCCGAAGGGCGTGGCTGCGGTGGTGCTGTACCCTGGCTCGGTGTCTACCGAGTTCATCCAGGATGCCGCCAAATACCGGCCGATGGATCTGTCGCAGTCGCAAACGCCGCTGCTGGTCGGACGTGCGGCGGCCCGCCTGCTGATGGCGGATGACCTGCTCGATCGGTCTGGCTCGATTCAGTGGGTCGAGGACCTGATCGACGAGTTCGACCTCGTGGACGAACACGGCAACAAGCCGCCGCGTTATCCGCAGCGCGTGCGCTAGCTTGGTTTCCCGGCCGGCGCTCTTGGCCGGCCGGTGCGATCAACGTGCCAACGCTTCGGCCCATCGGTCATCACCCGATCGGCCGGTCATGGGCCCGCCTGTCACGACAGCCGATCAGGTATGCGGCTGACGATGGGTGCCGCGATGCTGGTATTGGCGCTCGGCCCAAGGCCCAGCCAGGCGTGCAGCGCGGGGTCGATGCCCGCCTGCACCTCGGCAGACAGAGTGGCGTTCCAGTTCACCTGCGGCCGGATGAAATCACGGGTGTAGTAGGCAAACAGCAGCGCTCGCTGTTCGTTCGTCGTCACGTTGCGCCCGCTGGTGTGCCAGAGGCGCCCGTCCATCACGATCACCGCCCCGACCGGCGCCTCGAAGGGCACGGTCTGGTGGATTGCGTCTTCCGGAATGTCAGCATGGCAGCGGGCGCGATGGCTGCCGGGAAGGTACCGCGTGGCGCCATTCGCCTCGTGCACCCGGTCGAGGCACCAGATGACGTTCACGGCCCACGGGGCGTGCCAGGGCTCGGGAATCACCAGCGCCTGGTCGGAATGCACCGCCATGGATCCGCTGCCCGGCAGCGCGATGTTGGCGGTGAAATTGGAGATGATGAACGACGCGCCGATCACGCTGCGCACGGCGTCGAGCGCGATAGGATGGACGATCAGCTCGCGGAACACGGGGTCCAGATCCAGCAGACCGAACACGCGAATATTGCGGTCGTTCGGATCGAGTGATTCGATCCAGGTCGGCGTTCCGCGCCGCTGGCTTTCGGCGGATGCGGCGATCAGCCGCGCCCGCACCTCGGCACATGCGTCAGGCGCCAGCACATTCTGCACAACGCAGAAGCCATGCTCTGCGAGTGCGGCGTGGTGAAGTGTCGTCAGCATCGACATGTCGGTCAGGACGCCCCCGTCGGTTTCGTTATCGCCTAACATTCACTCAATCAGTCATTGCATGATTGGCGCGCCGGGTCGTCTGCCCAGGCGGTCAATCTCGCGGTCTGTCATCGGCTGACGCCGCATTCCAACACAGGATGTCTTGATGAGCACGCGCCCCACATTCGTTCCCGCACCCGAGATTTTCAAGGCCTACGATATCCGGGGCATCGTGGACCAGACCCTTACCCCTGACGCGGTGCGCGCGATTGGCCATGCGCTGGGCAGCGAGGCGGTCGCCCGCGGGCAGGGCAGCATTGCGGTCGGGCGCGATGGTCGGTTATCAGGACCCAGCCTGTCCGGTGCCCTTGCCGACGGCATTCGCATGGCCGGAGTGAACGTCATCGACATCGGCTGTGTCCCTACGCCGCTAACGTACTTTGCGGCCTACCACCTCAAGACCGACTCCTGTGTATCGGTTACCGGCAGCCACAACCCGCCCGACTACAACGGACTGAAGATGGTGCTGGCCGGTCAGACGCTGCACGGCGACATGATTCAGGCTTTGCGGCAACGGATCGTTGACGGCGACCTGGTCGTGGCGGCCGTGCCCGGCACGCGAACCGAAGCCGACGTCATCGGCGCCTACCTCGATCGGGTGGTCGGCGATGTGCGTTTGGCACGGCCGATGAAGATCGTCATGGACTGCGGTAACGGTGTTGCCGGAGCCGTCGCGCCGGCCCTGTTCCGGCGCCTGGGCTGCGAGCTGGTCGAGGTCTTTTGCGATGTGGACGGTCATTTTCCGAACCATCACCCGGATCCTTCGAAGCCGGAAAATCTGGCGGACGTGGTGCGGGCGCTCGAGACATCCGGCGCTGAAATCGGAATCGCGTTCGATGGCGACGGCGACCGTTTGGGCGTGGTCACGCGCGACGGCGAGATCATCTTCCCGGATCGTCAGCTCATGCTGTTCGCGGCGGACGTGCTGGA
>CAZVMA010000197.1:0-5439 GCA_964628545.1 uncultured Pseudomonadales bacterium
CGAGGCGCCGATGTCCACCACGGCGATCAGGCCATCGCGCATCGCAGCCCCAAGGCCCGGCCGCATGTGATCGACCACACGCTGCATGGCGTGCGCCTCGATATCAACGACAGCCGCCTTCAACCCGCCCAGCTCCAGGGCCTCTTGGCGCATGTCCACGTTCTCGCGCCGACAGGCGGCCAGCAACACTTCGACCTGCTGGGGATTCCGCTCCGAACGCCCCTGCACCTCGAAGTCGAGCGCCACTTCCTCGAGCGGATACGGAATGTACTGATCTGCATCTGCCGTGATCTGAGCTTCCATCTGCGCGTCGGTCTGGTCGCCATCGAGCTCGATCACCTTGGTGATGACGGCCGAGCCCGCCACGGCGACGGCGGCGCGCCGGGACGATGGCCGCACCCGGGCGATCAGGCGCTTGATCGCTTCACCAACCGCGGTGACGTCGCTAATATTCTTTTCGACCATCGCGTGCTGCGGCAGTGGCTCGACGCCGTAGGCCTCCACCCGAAACAGCCCGCTGTCGCGGGACAGCTCCAGCATCTTCACCGACGCGGAACTGATGTCCACACCCAGTAGGACGTCAGGTTTCTGCTTGAAGAGGCCGAACACGATAGGGTTTCCCTTGTATGCTGGTACCCGTGACTGAACACGATCAAGCCCACGGCGTCTCGACCCAGGACGGTCGAGCCCAAACCGACCGGACCGGGCAAGGTCCGGGCGCGAGCGCTCAATTAGACACCATTTGCGCGGGCCGTAACGACCGGCCCCGCGACGCAAGACGCTGCGCAACCGCGCTCGCGTCCGTTCAGCGCTGATCAACGATCATGGCAGCCGAAACTCAACACGCGATTGCGCTCCCGATGCGGATTATGTGGCTTGCCGCTGCGGCGGTATGTGGCCTAGTGCTCAGTCTGGCGGCCGCCTTTCTCTATCTCGATCCGCAGCTTCCGCGCGCAGAGACCTACCGACAATTCCGTCTGGAGACTCCGCTTCGCGTATTCACCGCTGACGGTCAGCTGATGGCCGAATTCGGCGAGCGGCGCCTCGTCCCGGTGCGACTGGCCGACGTGCCGCCCCTGTTCATCCGCGCGGTGCTGGATACCGAGGACAAGCGCTTCTACGAGCACAGCGGCGTCGACATGATCACGCTGCTGAACTCGGCGATGGAGCTCGTGCTCAACATGGGCGAGATCACCCGCGGCGGCTCCACCATCACCATGCAGCTGCCCCGCAATCTGGGGACGTTCTCGCTCGACCGGGTATTCATCAGGAAATTCAAGGAGATCCTGCTCGCCATCCAGATCGAGCGCGCGCTGACGAAAGACGAGATCCTGGAGCTGTACATCAACGCCGTGCCATTCGGCAAGCGCGCCTACGGCGCCCAGGCGGCGGCGCTGACCTATTACGGCCGCACCCTCGACCAGCTGAATCTGGCGCAGCTGGCCATGCTGGCAGGTATTCCCCAGGCGCCGACCGCGGGCAACCCGGTGAACAACCCCGAGCGCGCGCTTCGCCGCCGCAATCAGGTGCTCGAGCGTATGCGCGACCAGGGCTCGATTTCCGAGGCCGAGTACGCGGAAGCGGTCGCTGCCCCCAACACGGCTTCTCTTTACCAGCGCGAACTGGACGTTGCCTCGCCCTACCCGGCCGAGTGGGTGCGCCAGCAGCTCGAGGATAAGTTGCCCGACCTGTACAGCGCCGGCTATGAAGTGGTCACCACCATTCGTGGGCCCCTGCAAGAGGCCGCGCGCGCCGCAGTGCAAGGCCAGCTGATCGAGTACGACCGCCGCCACGGGTTCCGGGGTCCGGAGGTCAAGCTGCCGCTGGACCGTGATCTCTGGCAGCAGGCGCTCGCCGAGAAACCACCGCTGGTCGGCTTTCAGGCGGCCGTCGTGGTGACCGTGTCCGACACTGCGGCGTCCATGCTTCTGAACGACGGTCGCGAAGTCTCCGTGCCGGTCGCCGGCATGAAGTGGGCACGGCCCTACCTGACGGTCGACAGCAGAGGCCCGGTACCGCAGCGTCCGGCGGACATTCTGGCCGTGGGCGATCTCGTCCGCGTGCGTGAGTCTGCCGAGCCAGGCGTCTGGGAACTCGGTCAGGTACCGGAAATCCAGGGCGCTATCGCGTCGATCGACCCGGACAGCGGCGCCGTGCTGGCGCTGGAGGGCGGCAGCGACTTCAGCCTGATGCAGTTCAACCACGCGCTGCAGGCGGCACGACAGCCCGGCTCCGGGTTCAAGCCATTCGTCTACTCGGCCGCCATTGAGCAAGGGTTCTCACCCGCCAGCGTGTTCATGGACGCGCCGCTGGTGTTCGGCACCAATTCGCGAGATACCGATTACCGGCCGGCCAACGACGACCGCAAGTACAACGGACCCACGCGGCTGCGCGAGGCCCTGTACCGCTCCATCAACCTCGTCACCATGCGCGTGATGCTGGAAATCGGCGCCGAGAGCCTGCTGAACCACGTCACCCGACTGGGTTTTGACACTCGCGGTTTTCCCCGCAACACCCAGCTCGCGATCGGTGGCGGCACCATGGGTGTGTCGCCCATGCAGATGGCCGCCGGTTACGCCGTGTTCGCCAATGGGGGCTACCGTGTCGAGCCGTGGATCGTCGATCACGTCCGCGACCTGGACGGCCAGGAGGTCTACCGGTTCCAGCCGCGCGCGGTCTGTCGCGAATGTCCGGCCGACAGCACCGACTCGGCGCACGCGCCGCGGGTGCTCGATCCTCGGGTCGCATTCGTGCTGAACACCATGCTGCGCGATGTCGTGAAGCGCGGCACGGGCCGACGCGCGCTGACGCTCGGCCGCAACGACCTGGCCGGCAAGACCGGCACCACGGACGAGGCTGCCGACACCTGGTTCAATGGCTTTCATCGGCGCGTGGTGGCATCGGTCTGGGTCGGCTTTCCCAGCCACTCGCCGCTGGGTGCGCGCGAGTACGGTTCGTCCACACCGCTGCCGATCTGGATCGACTACATGCGGGTGGCGCTAGCGGACCAGCCCGAGGTGGCGCTTGAGCAGCCATCCGGAATCGTCACCATGCGCATCGACCCGGTGACCGGCAACCCTGCCGCGCCGGGCGACAGCGAAGCACCATTCGAATTCTTTCTGGAAGAATTCGCGCCGCAGCCGCCCGCAGGCACCGGATCATCCACAGCACCGGCATCGGCCGACGACGTGGCGCCGGTCGACATCTTCTAGCCGGCTAGCGCACCACCTTGATCAGGTCGCCCGCGCGAGGCTCGCCCGCCGGGTACTGCGCGTTCAGCAGGCGCAGCGTATCTTCCGCGTGATCCTTGATCGACGATTGCTGCGCGAGCTCCGCCCACGTGACGTCGGGTTCAGCCTCGATCACGTGGATGCGCTGACTGCTCGCCAGTTGCAGATCCTCCGCGGTCATCGCGCGGAACGAACGCAGAGTCTCCAGCCATTGCGGGTCGAATGACGCGACGTCGCCCACCGGGCCCACCTCGCCGCGGAACAGATAGACGCTGCGATCCTTGAAGATTACGGCGATGCGTCGCGCCTGGGCATTGCCGCTCAGCACCTTCACGTTGCCGACGAACGCGGGGTAGCCGTTGATTTCGGTGGTCTGCCCGTCAGTGACGTCATCGCGCTTCAGGGTTTTGGTGATGAATTCCTCGGGCGTTTGCTGCTCGGCGGGCGCTTCCAGCCGCTGCACCGTGATCGCGGCATCGGCAGCACCCTTGGCCGAGCGGCCAATGACTTCCGCCGCCGTGTTGCTGACGCCCCAGCCCGGCGGAAACCGGATCACCACACGCAAGCCGCCGTGATAGTAGGCCCCGTCCTTGATCAGGCCCGTGCCGGCTTCGTTGCCGTAGACCAGACCTTCCATCATCTGCCAGAAGTCGCGCTCACTGTCGCGCAATTCGCCAACAGGTATGTTCCGGGCGCGGCCAATAGCGTCATAGAGGCGCTTGTCGTTCTTCGGGTGGGTGGAGAACAACCCGTGATAGACATTGGGCTCGCCGAGCACGTTGCGGCTGAACAGCGAGTGATCCTTCAGGACGTGCAGGACGTCGATCATGGCCTGCGGGTCATAGCCGGCCTTGACCAAAAATTCGGCGCCGTAGGCATCGGCTTCCAGCTCGAATTCCCGCCCGTAACCGGAGCGCAGCGTATTGGTCGCGGTGTTCGCAAGATCGGCGACCGTGCCCGTGCCGGTCAAAATGGCGCCGATGAAGCCGGCAACCTGACCAAACGCCGACATCTGATTGGTCCGCCGTGCGTGGCGACCGACGACGTGCCCGATTTCGTGGCCGATGACGCCCGCGAGTTCGTCCTCTGAGCGCAGAAAGGTGATAAGCCCCCGGTGCACGAAGATGTAGCCGTCGGGAAAGGCCATTGCGTTCACCGAGGACTCGTCGACCACGTGGAAGTAGAACTGCTGGTCGCCGGCATCGGCCGCCGCAACCAGGCGCTCGCCGATTTCCGTGACGTAGGCCTGCCAGCGCTCGTCCGGGTACAGAAGGCCCTTTTCGCGCATTTCCTGATAGGCCTCTTCGCCCGGACTCGCGTAGGCAAAGGCTGTTGGCAGCATCAGCAGCGAGGCAATCATTGCTGTCGCGGCGCGCGCGCGTCGACTGGTGGTGCGGACCTGTTGGTTCATGGGCTGGTCTCCCACTGATCTTTGGCGAGGCACTGGCTATACGATGCGCGCCGACCGGGCGCCCTGCCCATGATCGACAGCGCGCCTGCTTGACTCAAGCGGCATGCACTTCACCGGACCGAGCTCGAACGGCAGGCATGCGTGCCGACCTGATTTTGAGCGAATGCCGTAACCGCGCCCGTTGGACCAGGGTTCAGCGGTTCTGGTTTCGCGTAAACGGAGCGCGGTGTTGGGTAGACCGCTTTGGAAGGAACCGGAAGGACGAACATCCCGCTGGCAGAACACGCCGCCGCCCGGCCCGGACGCAGCCGGGCTTGAGATGTCTCAGAGGCGGCTGAGGACGCCGCGTCCCTGATCAGGCGCCGATGGACCGGCTGCCGAAACGACGCCGGAAGCGCTCGACACGGCCGCCGGTGTCGAGGATCTTCTGCTTGCCCGTGTAGAACGGGTGGCACTTCGAGCAGACGTCCAAGTGCATCTCGCCCGGTTGGGTTGAGCGGGTCTCGATGACGTTACCGCAGCCGCAGGTTGCACGGAGCGCGCCGTATCTCGGGTGAATGTCTGCTTTCATGGCGGCAGCGCCTTCAGGTATTTGAAAAAGGGCGCGAAGTTTAGTCAGTGCGGGGCCAAGTGCGCAAGGCCGGAACGTAAGCGTTGGCGGCCCGTCGTCGGGGTCGCAAGGGGAATCGTTCGCGGACTGCCCTTGCAGCCGGTCTGACCCCCGTCACTCCCTCGCTCGGTGTCGGAAGGGGTTCGATTGCGGCCTGCCCTTGCAGCCGGTCTGACCGCCCTCACTCC
>CAZVMA010000198.1:0-5407 GCA_964628545.1 uncultured Pseudomonadales bacterium
CGCTCGCGGGTTCCGGCCGCACCTGGCCAAAACCCGCGCGACCACCCAGCTCATGAATGCCGTCCATCGGTCGACCCTCCCGTATTGCCGCCCTGCGCCACTGCCACCCGGGACAGGAACACCCGCACGATCTGCCGCACCTCATCGAAGCGATCATGATGCGCCCAGTGGCCAGCTCCCCCGATGGACCGGATTTCGGCGTCTCGGAAATGGCGCTCGGTTCCGTCCTGACCGATTCGGTGCGGGTACCCCTCCGTGCCGTTCAGGATCAGCACCGGACAGGTGATCCGCTGCCAGAGCGCGACCATGTCCTCTTCGCGCAGACGCAGCGCCGACCACGCGTGGGTGTAGTTGTCGTATTTCCAGCTGTAGCTGCCATCCTCGTTGCGCTGACTGCCGCTTTCCGCCAAATGGCGCGCCTGGTCGGGCGAGAGATGCGGATTGGCGCTTTGCATGCGCCCCAGCGCATCGGCCCCGGTGGCATAACGTCGCGGCGTGCGGCCGGCCAGCTGCCGCGTATTGCTGATCCACTGCTCAAGACGCTCGTGCACCGGCATCTCGGCGCCGCTGAAACCCGGCCATAGGCCGACGCCCTCGATGATGACAAGGGCACGTACCCGCTCCGGAAACACGCCGGCATAAAGGCTTGCCAGCGTGCCGCCCATGGAATGGCTGATCATGATTGCCGGCGTCAGATTACGCTGGGTCATCAGCTGATCCAGGTCGTAGAGATAGTCGGCCTGATGGTAGGACGAGCCCTGTACCCACGAAGAATCACCGTGTCCGCGCAGGTCAGGCACCACCACGTGGTAAGTCTCCGCAAGCGCTTCAGCCAGCCAATCCCACGCGTGGCAGTGGTCTTGCGAGCCATGGACCAGCACCAGCGGTTGTGCAGCCGTATTGCCCCAATCCAGGTAATGCAGACGCAAGCGCTGGGAGATGTAGCTGTGGGAGGTGGGTCGGCGGTCGGTCATCGCGACAATTCGCATCGGCACAATATCGAGGCCTCATGTTCGCGCCAGCGACGAACAGAGGCAAATCACCCCCTGATCGGTAACCGTTGTCACACGTGTTTCTTGCGCAGTGCACGATTGACACACTGCCGCAACATTTGCTGTG
The DNA here is from genome assembly GCA_964628545.1 of uncultured Pseudomonadales bacterium. Lineage (GTDB taxonomy): Bacteria > Pseudomonadota > Gammaproteobacteria > Pseudomonadales > Azotimanducaceae > UBA7803. The sequence goes on from CAZVMA010000198.1 coordinate 1,120, forward strand.
ATCCAAGTCCCGGGGGGAGAAGGGGCGCCAGATTCAGGTGCCCTTTCGCGGGACGGCCGAGCCGTGCAGCGCTGCACCGCTCGGCCGCTTTATTTCCGGGGTCATGTCCCCTTCGGGCAGCCAAACCCCCACGGACGTACAGCATGAGCACCCCCAAAGCCACGGCCGAGAGCCCTCCGACCCCGACGAATCCGGCACCGCCAGCGCGATCGAGCGCAGATGACGCCATCGAGACGGCGCGCGTCACCGCCGATGTGACGGGCGACGAGTTCGTCGTCTTTCTCATCGGCATGCGCATCAATCGTCTGTGGAAGATTCACAAGTGGCTGCCCGTCGCGCGCGCGATGGGGCGCATGATCAGCGAGCTGTACGCTCACCCGGAGCTGGGTTTTCGGCACGCGGAAAGCTGGTTCGGTCGCACCACCATCATGGTCCAGTACTGGTCATCCACCGAGGCCCTGGAAGCGTACGCGACCCATCGTGATCAAGCGCACCTGCCGGCCTGGAGCGCGTTCAGCCGGGCCGTCGGTTCGAACGGCGATGTCGGCATCTGGCACGAAACCTATCGCGCGAGGCCCGGTGATTTCGAGTGCGTGTACCAGAACATGCCGCGCTTCGGCCTGGCGCGCGCGTGGTCGGCGGTACCGGCGACAGGGCCGCTCACGCGAGCCGCAGGCCGTCTTGGCACTCAGTCTAAGTCTCCGCAGGCGCCACCTGGATGATCGCGCCAAGCCGGCGTGCCGTCTGCTCTAGAATGCGGTCGGTCATGGCGTCCAGATCACTGTGCGCGTCCATGGGCGCCCGCGTGCCTTCCCAGCGCTCGGTCAGCAATCGATCGAGCTCGCCCTCCAGAACCAGAAGCGCAAAACCGTGCACGTAGCTCCAGGAGATCAGAATGTCCTCGAGCCAAAGACCGTCCTGCCGCCGACCTGGCAGTTCCGCAGCCGAAACCGGCGGCTCACCGCGCATGCCTGATACCGCGGTGGCCATCTGCGCGTAACACGCAAGACGCTCGGCGCGCAGCGCCTCGTTGGTCGCGTTCAGACGATCAGCACGAAACATGAGCCGAAACAGCTCGGATTCCTCGCGCGCGAAGCGCACATAGGTGCGTCCCACGGCGAGAAAGCGGGCTTCCGGTGAAGCTGGGGCCAGAGCCAGCGCCGCCGCGAGTGCGGCACCCAGCCGTTTGTAGCCTCGGGCAGCCGTCTCGGCCAGCAGATCCGACAGATCCCGAAAATGGTGCTGGGGGGCTGCATGCGATACGCCCGCCGCGCGCGCGCACGCCCGCAAGGTCACCGCGTTGAGATCGCCCGCCCGCAGCAGGCCTTCCGCGGCCCGCAGCAGATCTTCACGCAGATCACCGTGATGGTAAGCCGTACCCTTCACGCACGCGCCACCCGACACAGGAACCTGCGGCCGTCGATCTCCAGATCGTCGGCCTGCGCTATTCCTACCTTCTCCGCATCCGGCGTATCGGTCGCCTGCTCGGACGACTGGAACACCGACCGGGCTTCCGCTTCCGACAAGGGCACAAACGACGAAGCCAGTACTTCGCCGGCAATGTAGTCCGCGTGATCGGCCGCTGCGGCGAGCAGCTCATCATCACCGTGGTAGCGCACATGAACGCGATCAGTCACGCTGAAGCCCTGCTCCTTGCGCAGGCGCTGAACGCGATTGACGATCTCGCGAGCGTAGCCGCTGCGGATCAACGCTTGATCGAGCGTGGTATCCAGATCGATCGCGATCAGGCGGTTGGAGATGGTGCCGGTGCCCGGCCGGGCCTGCTGCAAAATCTCGATCTCGTCCGCAACAAAACGTTCACCGTCGAGTTCGATCTCACCCGCTGCCCGAAAGGCTTCGATCGCTGCGCCATCAAGCGCGGCGATCAGGCCCTGAAATGCTTTCATGCGTTTGCCGAGACGCTTGCCGAGCTTAGGGAAGTTGGGGCGCGCCGTGATCTCAATATAGGCAGACTCGTCGGTGTCGTAGAGCACCTCCTGAACGTTCAGTTCGGTGCGCAGATACGACTCAAGCGCCCGCAGGTCGGCAAGCAGATCGGCGTCGCGATTGATCACCGTCAACCGACGCAGCGGCGTGCGCAGCCCGATGCGCACATCCTCGCGGCGCTGGCGAACCAGCAGAATGACCTGCTGCATGCGGTCGACCGCGCGCTCAAGGCTCGGCTGAATCAGGGCATGGTCCGGTGCTGGGTAGCGCGCCAGATGCACCGATTCAACAGCCTCCCCGCCGCCGAGCAGCGCGAGCTCACGATATAGGTGGTCGGAGAGGAATGGGGCGAACGGCGCCATCAATCGGGACAGATCCGTCGCGCTTGTCATCCGACACACCGCTGGCCCAGAAACGGCCGCGGTTCAGCCGGATGTAGACGTTGGTCAGCTCGTCGACAAAGGCCAGCAACGGCGGCACCACGTTGTACAGTCGATAGGCCTCCATTTCCTCGACCACGCGCGCCTTCAGCGTTTGCAGCCGCGACAGCAGCCAACGGTCCAGGATGTTCTCGCCAGCGACAAGCCCGGCATGGGGCGACCAGGCATCAATTTCGGCATAGGTCTTCAGGAAGCTGAACGCGTTGTACCAGGGCAACAAGGCGCGCCTGACAATATCACGCACACCCGCATCGGCGAACCGCTGTTCTTCCCCGCGCACCAGGCCCGAGTTGATCAGGTACAAGCGCAGCGCGTCCGCCCCGTAGGTTTCCATCAGCTCGTCGGGCGGCGTGTAGTTGCGCAGACGCTTCGACATCTTTTTGCCGTCTTCCGCCATCACCATGCCGTTCACGATGACATTGCGGAACGCCGGCTTGTCATACAGCGCGGCGGCCAGCACGGTCAGGGTGTAGAACCAACCGCGAGTCTGATCAAGGCCCTCGGCGATGAATTCAGCCGGAAAGCCGGCGCTAAACAGCGCCTCGTTTTCAAACGGGTAATGCAGCTGGGCATAGGGCATCGAGCCAGACTCGAACCAGCAGTCGAGCACCTCTTCGATACGCCGATAGGTGCCCGGCTCACCGGCAATTTGAAACGTCAGGGGGTCCACGTGTTCGCGATGCAGATCCTGCACTCGCACGCCCGTGTACCGCTCGAGCTCGTCGATCGAGCCGATGCAGATGCGCCGGTCGGTGACGTCGTTGATCCAGATCGGGATGGGGGTGCCCCAGACGCGATTGCGCGAGATCGACCAGTCGATGGCCCCCGCGAGCCAGTTGCCGAACCGGCCGTGCTTGATGTGATCGGGCACCCAGCGGATCTGTTCGTTGGCCGCAAGCAGCCGATCAACAATGCGGGTCACGGCCACATACCAAGACGGAATTGCCCGGTAGATGAGCGGCGTATCGGACCGATAACAGAACGGATAGCTGTGCTGGATGACCTCCTGCCGGTACAGGGCGCCCTGCTCTTTCAGCATGCGGATGATGTCGCGATCGGCCTCTTTGACCTGCCGCCCGGCGAAGTCGGGCACCTCGTCGGTAAACTCGCCCTGAAGGGTAACCGGACAGACAAAGGCAGTGACGCCAGCGGCACGGGTGACGCGATAGTCATCCTCACCGAACGCGGGGGCCTGGTGCACCAGGCCGGTACCGCTGTCGGCGGTGACATAGTTGTCCATCACCACCTGGAACGCCCCTTCCGCCGCCTTGTCGGCGAAGTAAGGAAACAGCGGCGCATAGCGCCGACCCACCAGGTCGCGACCGCGCACACGCGCCAGCACCGGCAGGTCGCCGTAGCTCGGGAGGCGATCGGCCGCCAGATACAGATCGCGGCCCAGGGCCTCATCGCGCACCTTGACGTACTCGATGTCGGGGCCGACGCAGATCAGCAGGTTGGCCGGCAGCGTCCAGGGCGTGGTGGTCCAGGCGGCCAGCCAGGCGTCTTCGTCGAGGAGGCGAAACAGCACGGTGACCGCCGGATCCTGCACGTCCTGGTAGTTCGAGTTGGCCTCGAAATTGGACAGAGGCGTGCCGAGCGCGGTCGAGAGCGGCATCACCTTGACGCCTTGATAAACCAGATCCTGGTCCCAGAGTTGTTTGACAACCCACCACACAGACTCCATGTACCAAGGGTCCATGGTCTTGTAATCGTTGTCGAAATCGACCCAGCGCCCGAGCCGGGTGATGGTCGAGCGCCACTCGGCAACATAGCGCTGCACGATTGACCGACACTGGTCGTTATAGCCGGCAACACCCAGCTTGGCGACCGCATCGCGGGCCGACATGTTCAGCAGTTTATCGATCTCGTGCTCGATTGGAAGACCGTGACAGTCCCAACCA
>CAZVMA010000199.1:0-5398 GCA_964628545.1 uncultured Pseudomonadales bacterium
CAATATCCTCGAGCCAGAAAAGGCGGTCTACGGCATCGAGGACTACACGGTCGCCATTCAGACGCTGGTACAGACCACGCTGCGCTCGCTGATCGGCGAGCTCGACCTCGACGACGCGCTGTCGTCGCGTGAACTGATCAAGGCCAAGCTGAAGACCCAGATCTCGGACGACATCGCGGACTGGGGCATCACGCTGAAAACCGTCGAGATCCAGGACATCAATCCCTCCATCACCATGCAGCAGGCGATGGAAGAGCAAGCCGCCGCCGAGCGTCAGCGGCGCGCGGCCGTGACGCGAGCGGACGGCGAAAAGCAGGCCACCATCCTGCAGGCGGAGGGTCGGCTGGAAGCCTCACGGCGTGATGCCGAAGCCAAGGTCGTGCTGGCCGAAGCCACCAAGGAAGCGATCGGCAAGGTAACCGAGGCGATCAGCGATCAGGAGCTGCCGGCGGTGTACCTGCTGGGCGAAAAATACGTCGAGGCGCTGCGCGACATGGGCACGTCAAACAACGGCAAGCTGGTCGTGCTGCCCGCTGACCTACCGGCTGCCGTGCGCGGCTTGATCAGCAGCAGTCGCTGACCAAGTCTGCAGTCGCTTATTCCGCCCCCGACCAGAACCAACGCGCAACCGGAGGGAAATCCATGTCGGAGGACATCGTCTCGCCCGCAGCAGGCACCGAACGCGTCGAAAAGCCGACGATCGACAAGGCGGCGCTGCGCCAGAAATATCTCGCAGAGCGCGACAAGCGCCGGCGCCCGGACGGCAACGCGCAGTATCAGCGCCTGACAGGCCTGTTCGCGCACTACAGCGAGGACCCCTATCTACCGGTCGTGCCGCGTACGCCCAAGACCGATCACGTCACGTTTGCGTTTGTCGGCGGTGGCTTTGCCGGCCTGGTCACCGGCGCCCGCCTGGTGGAAGCCGGCGTACGGGACGTCCGCAGCATCGGGAAAGCCGGCGATTTCGGGGGCACCTGGTACTGGAACCGCTATCCCGGCGCGCAGTGCGACACGGCGTCGATGATCTACATGCCGCTGCTCGAGGAAACCGGGCACATGCCGTCTGAGAAGTACGCGCACGCCCCCGAGATTCTGGCGCATTGCCAGCGCATCGGCCGGCAGTACGGGCTGTACGAGCACGCACTGTTCCACACCGAGGTGACGGGAATGGTGTGGGATGACAGCGCCGCGCTCTGGCGCATCACCACCCAGCGCGGAGACGACTTCACCGCCCAGTACGTCGGTATGGGCACGGGCCCGCTGCACGTGCCGAAACTGCCGGGCATTCCGGGTATCGAATCGTTTCGGGGCCACGCCTTCCACACCAGTCGCTGGGACTACGCCTGGACCGGCGGCAACCCCGACGGCGCACCGATGGATCGGCTGCGCGACAAGCGCGTGGCGCTGATCGGCACGGGCGCCACGGCCGTGCAGTGTGTGCCGCATCTCGCAAAGACCTGCGGCACCCTGTACGTATGTCAGCGTACGCCATCGTCGGTTGACGTGCGGGCCAACGCACCGATTGATCCGGTCTGGTTCCGCTCGATCGCCACGCCCGGCTGGCAGCAGCGCTGGCTGGAGAATTTCACCGCGAATCAAGCGGGCGGCAACGCTGAGGAAGACCTGGTTCAGGATGGCTGGACTGACCTCTCGCGCCGCATCCGCGCGCGGATCGCCGATTTGCCGCCAGACGCGCGCACCGTGCCGAACATGCTCGCGGCCTACGAGGATTCCGACTACGAGAAGATGCAGGAGATTCGCGGCCGGGTCGATAGTGTCGTGAAAGACCGCGACACGGCGGACAAGCTGAAGGCCTGGTACCGCCAGCTGTGCAAGCGCCCCTGCTTCCATGACGCGTATCTGGACGCGTTCAACCGACCCAACGTGCGCCTGCTCGACACCGACGGACAAGGCGTCGACCGCATCACCGAGCGCGGTGTCGTGGTGGCCGGCGTCGAGTACCCGGTCGACTGCATCATCTACGCGTCCGGCTTCGAGGTGGGCACAGAGTGGCACCGCCGCGCCGGCTTCGACCTGATCGGGCGCAACGGCCAGCGCCTGTCCGATTACTGGGCAAACGGCATGCGCACGCAGCACGGCATTCACGTGCACGGCTTCCCAAACGCGTTCTTCGTGCAGCCGACCCAAGGCGCCAACCTGATCTCGAACGTGCCGCACAATCTGACGGATTCCGGGCGCACCATCGCCACAGTCGTTGCCCACGCGCGCAGCGCGGGCGCCCGCACGGTGGAGGTGACCCGGGCAGCCGAAGACGCCTGGATCGCGCTGCTCATGACCGGTGTCGGCCGCATGATCGGCTCGCCGGATTGCACGCCGGGCTACTACAACAACGAGGGCCAGGATCCCGGCCCACGCGCCCGCTTCAGTGTTGGGTATCCAGCCGGCGCCTCGGCGTACTTCCGCTACATCGATGAATGGCGCGCAAGCGGCCGCTTCGAGGGGCTCGAGTTTCGATCATGACGCCGGACAGGCTTAGGGACGGCGCACGGTGCTGACGCTCGATAACGGCCTGCTCCGGGTCGAGGTGCTCGATCCGGTTCTCAATCGCGACCGCTTTGGCGTGCGCTACTGCACGGGCGGCTACATCTTCCAGGTGCATGACCTGAACATCGGGCCGCTGATGTCCGGCCCGACCTATCCCGACAGCTTCAACTGGTTCGACGGTCAGGGTATTCCCGACGCCTTCAATCTGGGGCCCATCCCCTCGCGAGAGCAGGCCGGGCAAGCCCTGGTGATCGGTGTCGGCCTGTGCGACCTGAACGCGCGCAAGGTGCTCACGTTCTGCGACTGGTCGATCACGCGCAATGATCACGCATTCAGCTTTGAAACAACGCAGGCGCTCGAGGGCAGGTCGTTCACGCTCTGCCGAACAGTCAGCCTTGATGGCCGCACCATTCGCTCTACCACCGCACTCACGAACACGGGGCGCGGCGAGGTCTCCATCCGCTGGTTCCCGCACCCGTTCTATCCCCAGCCAATGGGCGACGAGCTGGTCTGGTTGAACACGCCCCTGCGATGGGTCGATGGCAAGGGTTATCGACGGCTGGCGAACGGCTTTCTGGCACGCGCGGACGGGCCCTGGATCGAAGGACGATATCTGCCGCTCGAGCACGACGCGCACGCCCCGCTGGCCTTGCTGGCGCGCCACCCGGCACTGGGCCTGATCGGCGCGGCAACCAGCTACATTCCCTCATTTTTTCCCGTATGGGGGAACGCGATCACCTTCTCGTGGGAACCCTTCCTCGAACGCAGCGTGGCACCGGGGCAGACCACCCACTGGTGGGTGGCCTACTCGTTCTGAGCGCGCCCGTCGAATCAGGCCGTTTGCTGTTTCCGGTATGACAAGGACGACACGACCGATGCCGCGATGAAAACCACGCCGATCAGTCCGGCGATCACCTCGGGCACATGGTACACAGAGCCAAGCAGCATGATCGTCGCCAGCGCACCGATCGCATAATGTGCCCCATGTTCGAGGTAGACGTAGGCCTCCAGCGTCCCCCGATTGACCAGATACACGGTCATGGAGCGAACGAACATGGCGCCGATGGCCAGTCCGAGCATGATCAGCACAACGTCTTTGGTGATCGCGAATGCACCGATCACGCCGTCAAATGAGAAGGATGCATCCAGCACTTCGAGATAGAGAAACCCGGAGAAACCGGTACGGTGGACCACGCCCACAGCGGCATCGCCCTCTTCCTTTGACTCGAACAAAGACCCGACGAAATCCACCGCCAGATACAGCAGGATGCCGGCAACTCCCGCCACGAAGACGCGAGTCTGCTCCTGCGCCGGCACCCACCAGAGCATCGAGAACACCACGCTGAGCGCCACCAGAACGGCGATCTCGTCAAACTTTCCCATCTGGCTCATCCGCGTCTCGAAAGGACCGAGCCAATGTGTCTCTTTCTCGTGATCGAACATGAATTTCAGGAACACCATCAACAGGAAGACCCCACCAAACGCCGAAATGGCCGGGTAAGCATCCCTCAGGGTATCGCCGTATTGATCGGGTTCGTTCAGCGCCATGTGCACCGTATCCGCAGTCGAGATATCGGCCGATACCGCCACCACGACGATGGGGAAGACGAGACGCATCCCGAACACGGCAATCAGGATGCCCACGGTCAAAAACATGGTGCGCCAGAACGGGGACATGTCGCGCAGCACCCGGGCGTTCACGACCGCGTTGTCGAACGACAGGCTGACCTCGAGCACAGAGAGCACCACGATGACCCACAGCGCGACCCAGAGGCCCGACTCCCCTTGCGCCCCCCACCATGCGGCGACCGCAAAGCAGATGACCGTAACCAGCAGAGAGCCCCAAAAATCCTTGATCAGCGTCATCCTGAAATACCGATAGTGTCTTGATTGGTGACCCGCCCCGGCCATCGCGGAGGCTGATCGGGTTGCATGATCATGCCGCCAAACGCTTCTTGCTTGATGACGGAACCTGGAAGTTTGCCTCAGCCCGTGCCGCCGGGATACAGCCCGATGATGCCGTCAGGCGAGCCACCAAGGCCATGGTGCCTGAAATCGGCTGAACACACTCATCACAGCGCGGTCGCTAGCCTTTTCTTTCCGGGCGCTGAGGTCCGCTTGAAGCCCGCCTACCAGGACTATCCCGTGCGCATCGCCCTATCCGTTCTGTTGATCGTAACCGGCATCATCCACCTGCTGCCCGTGTCGGGGGTCGTTGGCGGCGATCGGCTGGCTGCCCTTTACGGAATCCGGGTGGCTGACCGCGATCTCGCCATCCTCATGCGGCATCGGGCGGTGCTGTTCGGTCTGCTCGGCCTGCTGCTGATCTGGGCCGCCTTCGATGCCGCACTCCAGCTCGCCGCGTTGGTGCTGGGCCTGATCAGCGTGGCGTCCTTCCTGTGGCTGGCGCACAGCACAGGGGGCTACAACGCGCACCTGCGACGGGTCTATCGAGTCGACCTGGCGGCGCTGCTGTTGCTGATCGTAGCGACGCTGATCTGGGTTCGCGAACATGGCATCTGACCGAGGGACAACCATGAGTCAGGACATCGTTCTGGACGAGAGCATCGAGGTGCGGCGTCCTATCGAGGCGGTTTTCGCCTATATCTCCGACTTCGCGCGGATCGAGGAATGGGACCCCGCCGTGCAGCGGGCCACCCGACTCACCGACACGCCGCCGGGGACGGGAAGCGAGTACCGCGTCGACATGAAGGCCGGTTTCTCGCTGCACTATCGCGTGGTCGAGTTCAGCCGGCATCAGCGCATGGCGATGACCGTAGACTGCCGCTGGTTTACCGCGAACGAGGAAATCCTGTTCGAACCAACCGCGATCGGCACCCGCATTCGATATATCGCGCGGTTCAGATTTCCGGGCCCGATCGACGCCGGGCTG
>CAZVMA010000200.1:0-4177 GCA_964628545.1 uncultured Pseudomonadales bacterium
GAGTTCGAGGTCATCACCGGCATGGTTTCGGCCCAGTACAAGGGCAAGGACGCGCTGATTCGGCCGAACGTCAACGCCCTGGAGATCGGCCGCAACTATGCGCGCGAGTACCTCGGCGGCCCGATCCGCTTCCAGGTGCGGCGCGCCGACCTGAACGGCGACAAGATCATGGTCGACGGCAACACGGCAGCCGCCCTCGGGTCGCTGTACGGGGGCGCTTCGGTCTGCGCCTGGTACCCGATCACGCCGTCCACTTCGGTGGCCGAGGCATTCGAGCGCTATGCCGGACAGCTCCGTATCGACAAGGAAACCGGCCAGAACAATTTCGCCATCATCCAGTCGGAAGACGAGCTGGCGGCCATCGGCATCGTGATTGGGGCGGGCTGGAACGGCGCGCGCGCGTTCACTGCCACCAGCGGCCCGGGCATCTCGCTGATGAGCGAATTCCTGGGGCTTGCGTACTTCGCCGAGATCCCGGCGGTCATTTGGGACATTCAGCGCTCTGGTCCCTCCACCGGCATGCCCACCCGGACGCAGCAGGCCGACCTGATCGGAGCCGCCTATGCGTCGCACGGCGATACCAAGCACGTGCTGCTGTTCCCCTCGACGCCGCGCGAGTGCTTCGACTTCGGCGCGGACGCCCTGGATCTGGCCGATCGTCTGCAGACGCCCATTCTGGTGATGAGCGATCTCGAGCTCGGCATGAACGACAACATGAGCGAGCCGCTGGCCTGGGACGACAGTCGTCGCTACGACCGCGGCAAGGTGCTGGACGCCGAGGCTCTGGACCGCATCAATCGCTTCGGTCGCTATCTGGACGTTGATGGCGACGGCATCGGCTATCGCACCTACCCCGGCACCCACCCGTCCAAAGGTGCGTTTTTCACCCGCGGCACATCGCGTGATGAGTACGCGGCCTACACCGAGTCGCCGGACGCCTACGTGCAGCGCGTGTGTCTGGACAAGGCGAAATTTGCTACGTGCGCAACATGGAGCGTCTGGTCCTGAAGTGGGAAACCGCCGCTGGGCTGGTCCCCAAGGCCGAGATCGTCAGCACGGGCAAGAAGGCCGGCATCATTTATTACGGCACCAGCGCGCTGCCAATGCAGGAAGCGATCGACTTGCTCGCGGCGGAAGGCATACACCTCGACCAGATGCGCGTGCGCGCGTTCCCGTTTGGTGCCGAAGTGCGCGGCTTCATCGAGGCGCATGACGTGTTGTTCGTGGTCGATCAGAACCGCGACGGCCAGATGCGCCAGCTGTTGGTGAACGAGCTGTCGATCGATCCGGCCAAGCTGGTGTCGATCCGTTACTTCGGCGGTCTGTCGATATCGGCCGACCACATTCAGCAAAAAGTCTCTGAGCACTACACCACGCGCAAACTGGCGCGGCTCACCGAGGTGAAGTCATGACGTTCGTTGCCAAGCCAAAAGTTCACCACCCGCTGCTGCCCGTCAATGAGCTGGGTCTGACGCGTCGCGACTACGAGGGTTCGGTTTCGACCCTGTGCGCGGGTTGCGGACATGACTCGGTCAGCGCCGCGATCGTGCAGGCGTGCGCGGAGCTGTCGCTGCCGCCCCATCGGTTCACCAAGATCTCCGGCATCGGCTGCTCCTCGAAGACCCCGAGCTACTTCCTGAACCGTTCGCACGGCTTTAACTCCGTGCATGGGCGCATGCCGTCGGTTGCGACCGGCGCCAACATGGCGAACTCCGAGCTGTACTGCATCGGTGTTTCCGGCGACGGCGACAGCGCGTCGATCGGCCTTGGCCAGTTCGCGCACATCGTGCGTCGTCGCATCAACATGTTGTACATCGTCGACAACAACGGCACCTACGGGCTCACCAAGGGGCAGTTCTCGGCGACCAACGACAAGGGTTCGACCAGCAAGAAGGGCAAGCCCAACCTGTACGAATCGATCGACCTGGTCGGACTGGCGCTGCAGCTTGGCGCCAGCTTTGTCGCGCGCAGTTTCTCGGGCGACAAGAAGCAGCTGGTGCCGCTGATCAAGGCGGGGCTCATGCACAAAGGGTTCGCCTTCATCGACGTGATCTCGCCCTGTGTTGCGTTCAACAACCACCAGGGCTCGACCAAGAGCTATGACTACGTGCGTGGTCATATCGAGAGCGTCACGATGGCCGACTACATCGTGCCGCATCAGGAGATCACGGCCGATTACGAGCCGGGCAGTCTTGAAGACGTGCACATGCCCGACGGGTCGCGCATGCGGCTGCGCAAGCTGGACGACAGCTATGATCCGCGCGATCGTTATGCCGCGCTGGCGCACGTGCTGGAGCGGCAGGCCGCGGGCGAGGTGGTTACCGGACTGCTGTACGTCGATCCGGATGCCACTGATTGCCACGACATCATGAACACCGTGCGCAAGCCCCTGAACGGACTCACCGAGACCGAGCTCTGCCCGGGCAACGCCGCCCTGGACCGCATCAACGCAAGCTACCGCTAGCTGCGCTGCCCGATCGATCTGCGTCCTGCGACGCAGATCGATCGCGATTCTTCCTTCCGCGACAGGCTATAATTCCGTAACGTTTTCATTACATCCGCCCAATTGCGGGTGCTTGGGCCGGTTTTCATAATCCAGCCCATGGAGCCGTCTTGCCCTGCGGCACAGTAACGTGTCGAGGCGCACCCGCGAACTGACCAAAAGGAGATCGGTCAAGTGGCACTACCGAGCTTGGATGACTACTTCCCGGACTGGAAGGAACGTGAAGCGCTTGCCGAGGCGATGATTCCGCTGATCGGCAAGCTCTACCGACGTAACGTGGTGACCTATTGCTACGGTCGGGCGCTCTATAACCAGAGCGTCATCCAGATTATGAAGGCGCACCGCTACGTGCGTCAGGTGGCCAAGAACGAGCTATCCGAATTCGAGACATTTCCGGTGCTCGAGGCGCTCAGCCGTCTCGACCTCGGCCCGGCCCAGATCGACGTGGGCAAACTGGCGACGGCCTTCATGGCCGCCAACGCCAGCGGCTCGGTCGACGTGCAGCAGTTTGTTGCTGAAGCCTGCCGCAACGTCATCGGCCGGCATATCCCCCCGATCAGCGAGCCGCAGGACGTGGTGCTGTACGGGTTCGGGCGCATCGGCCGCTTGCTGGCGCGCCTGCTGGTCGAGACATCCGGCAGCGGTGAACAGCTGCGCCTGCGCGCCATCGTGGTGCGCAAGGGCAGCGCGGATGATCTGCAGAAGCGCGCCAGCCTGCTGCGCCGTGATTCGGTGCATGGCAGTTTCGAGGGCACCATTCGGGTCGACGAGGAAAACAGCTGCATCATCGCCAACGGCAACGTCATCCGGGTGATCTACGCGGGTTCCCCGCAGGAAGTCGACTACGAGGCTTATGGTATCCGCAACGCCATCGTGATCGACAACACGGGCGCCTGGCGCGATGAGGCCGGCTTGTCCCGGCATCTTGAAAGCCGCGGTGCCGCCAAGGTCATACTGACCGCGCCCGGCAAAGGCAAGATCAAGAACATCGTCGCCGGGGTGAATACCGAGGCCCTAGTGCCGGAAGACCGGATCATTGCTGCGGCTTCGTGCACCACCAACGCCATCGTGCCGGTGCTGAAGGCGATGAACGATGAGTTCGGCATTGCCCACGGGCACGTCGAGACGGTGCACTCTTATACCAACGACCAGAACCTGATCGACAACTATCACAAGAAGAACCGGCGGGGCCGCGCTGCGCCGCTCAATATGGTGATTACCGAGACCGGCGCATCGTCGGCGATCACCAAGCTGCTGCCGGAACTGGACGGCAAGCTGACGGGCAACGCGATCCGGGTGCCGACGCCCGATGTCTCGCTGGCGATCCTGCATTTGATGCTGAACCGCGATACCTCGCTGGTCGAAGTGAATGAATATCTGCGCAACGCTTCGCTGAACTCAGCGCTGCAGCGGCAGATCGACTTCACCACGTCGCCGGAAGTGGTGTCCTCTGATTTCGTGGGTAATCGGCACGCGTGCATCGTCGACGGCACAGCCACCATCGCAACGGCTAACCGGGTGGTGCTGTACGTGTGGTACGACAACGAGTTCGGTTACGCGTGCCAGGTGGTTCGAGTCTTGCGTCGCGCCGCGGGAATTGCTTACCCGCTGGTGCCCGCAGACATCGTGGTTTGATCGACAGCGGCGCAGCCGTCAGGCTGTGCCGCTGCTCCG
>CAZVMA010000200.1:4187-5369 GCA_964628545.1 uncultured Pseudomonadales bacterium
TCCGTTGGCATCCCCAGAACGGCTGACTATAATTTCGGCGGCCGTTAGAAGCGCCATCCCACTCTCCTCGGCGCCTCTCATGCATGCCGAAAAAGGACCCCTTCAAGTCCCCCCGTTGGCGCGGCGCTGAACAGCGCGCCAAGGTCGCGGCCTTTGGGGCAGATTCGCAAGCGCCGCACGGCGGAGTCTGTGGGGCGCGGGTCAGGAACGGCGCAGTCGATGATCAAAACGAAGAGGGGTCTGGACTTGCCCATCGCGGGCAAGCCGGCGCAGTCGATCCAGCAAGGTTCTGCCATTCGCCACGTCGGCCTGCTTGGCCCCGATTACCCGGGTCTGAAGCCCACCATGCTGGTGCGCGAAGGCGAAGCGGTGCGGGTCGGGCAACCCCTGTTCGAAGACAAGCGTACGCCGGGCGTGCTGTATGTGGCCCCCGCAGCCGGGACGGTGTCCGCCATCATCCGGGGTGACAAGCGTGTCCTGCGCAGCGTGGTGATCGCCGTAGACGGCCCGAGCACGGTGTCGGAAGCGGTGTCTTTTGCGCCGCTGTCGGCCGATGCCGACCGGCAGCAGATCGTGACCCGACTGGCCGAAAGCGGTCTCTGGCCGTCATTTCGCACGCGCCCGTTCAGCAAGGTGCCGGCGCAGGACGACCAGCCGCACTCTATTTTCGTCACCGCGATCGACACCAATCCGCTGGCTGCCGACCCCGCAATCGTCATTGCGGCACATGCTGCGGCGTTCGCGGCCGGCGTTGCTCTGCTGCCGAAGCTCACCCGCGGCAAGGTCTTCGTCTGTCATCGCGCGGGCGATGCGCTGCCTGCACTTGCGGGCGAGCGGGTGACACCCTCGGCGTTCGCCGGTCCTCACCCCGCCGGCCTGCCGGGCACGCACATTCATTTCCTCGACCCGGTTGGCCCCCACAAGAGTGTGTGGCACGTCAACTATCAGGATGTCATCGCGATGGGCTATCTGGCCCAGGAGGGGCGTCTCTGGACCGATCGCGTGGTTGCGATTGCCGGTCCGGGTGCCCGTTCCCCGCGACTGGTCACCACCACAATGGGCGCCGATCTTGGTGAACTCACCGCGGGTGAAGTGCAGGATGACGCGCGGATCATTTCCGGTTCGGTGTTTGCGGGTCGTGCCAGGTCCGACACCGCGGGCGTCCTTGGCCGCTATCACTTG
>CAZVMA010000201.1:0-2049 GCA_964628545.1 uncultured Pseudomonadales bacterium
GCCACGAGGTAGCCGTTCAGAGTCTCCAGATCGCCGCCGGCCAGAAGCTCGGTCTTGATCTGCTCGACCCGCTGGTTGTGCTCGGAGTGAAACAGGTCGTGAATGGCGGTGAGCGCGATGTTCTCGTTGCCGCGGCCATCACCCACGACGTAGTGCTGAGCCAACAGCTCGTCGTCGTACTCGGTTGCCACGCCAAACGTGTTGACCCCGATCGGGTTGCCCACGATCGAGTCCGCATCCGCGGTCTTGGCGATGGCAGGGGTGGTCGGATCGCGGTCGTGATCCACCGTGCCGGGCGCCGCGGTGTGCGCGATGTCCTCGAGGAAGGCGTGGCCGGAGGGCAGCGCCTGGCCTGCGGCCACCGGTACCGCGAGGTCGCCGCTGACCAGCCCACCCGCCGTGACCAGCTGGGGCAGCCCGTTGGCGCCGGGGATAAAGTTACCGTACAGATCGGCTGCGACCAGCGGCACGCGCTGCACATCCGCATCGGACAGCTCGATGCCGAGCAGGTTGCGGGCCTGCGCCTTTACGTCAGCCCAGGTCGGCGGCCCGCCGTTGACGCCCGCCAGCATGTGGCCGGTCGGTACGGGCACGCCGTCGCGCATCACGTATTCGCGCAGAAACACCTGATGCGATTCGTGCGAGGTATAGAGCTGGTTCAGGTCGACCCACGGGGTCGTCTTGTTTGTGTAGCTCCGCACGTCGTCGGCCGTACCGACAATGCCGTCCGCGCCGGGCTCGATCGTCGTGTTGCTGGCTCGCGTCAGCACCATGAAGTTGGTCGGGCTTCCCGGCACGTAGAGCGGGTCATCCGGCTGCAGCGGGATATAGACGTTGCCGCTGCCGCCCTTGCCGATCAGGTCCAAACCGTGGTCAAAGAACTGACCAAAGATAGTCATGAAGCCGTTGTAAGGGGCTGAAAGGTCTGTCATCACGTTCGGGATGACTACCGTCATTTCGCCGGTAGAGTTACCCTCCAGCGTGACGCCCTTCGATGCCAGATCAGCCAGCATCGTCTGCAGTTCGGCATTGAGCGTGGCCGATGTGGCGGTATCACCCGCCAGGTCCGCCGCCTTTTTGGCCACGAGTTTGGTCTGATAGGTATCGGAGAAAGTGCGCGAGTATGCGGTTGCGGCCGCCTGCGTCATGGTGCCTGCGGCGGTGATCGCCACGATCAGGACCACCGGGTTGGTCGGCGACTGATCGGCAACCAGGTTGCTGATAATCCGCGGCTGCGCGTCGTATACCGACCCCGTGGTCTGCGCATAGCTGGTAGGTAGACCCGTGCGCGGGTTGATGTCGGCCGCGCCGAAATTCTGCGTCAGCAGCCGCGGCATGGTCTGATCGGCCGAGCCCGCTGTCGGGTTGACCAAGTTATTGAACTCACCGCTGACCGTGCGCAAACCCCAAGGGGTCAGCGCATTCAGGGCAACGCCCGCCGCGTCCACGAGTTGCCCCGTGGCGGTATGGTTCTCTGCAATCTTGATCTGGCGCAGGATGTGGATGAGATCCTGCAGGTTTAAACGAAATCCGGCCATGATGTGGCCCTCCAGGGTGGTAACGGATCGTGTTTTGGTTGTCACGACCGGGTTTGGCTGCCGCGATGCCGGGGGACATTCGGTGGCCAGCTCAGCCGTTAGGCAGGAAAGTAACCTTTATTGACGTTGTAAGCAACCTTTCTGCCCATTTTTTTTGTCGTTTAGGTTGACTTCTTCGGCGCGCCCGATTGACTACTTCGTGCCCGACACGTGCTCCTCGTACGTGAGACACCGCAGGTAGTGTTCTCGGCATTGCGTCACCACAACCTGTTGGGGTGACTGCCGCCGGCGCCTATCTATCACAAGTTCGCAAACGCTTTCCGTTCCCGATGACCGACAGCTCGATAATCACAACCCTCTGTTCTGCTTGTGGTCTCGGAATGTTTCGCGTGAAACCTTTTGTGAACATCGACGTATCCCTGACCGCACTTTTTCGGCCCGGCACGATCGGCGCATTCGCCTCGAAACCAGACGCGCGTGACAACATGAAGAGGGAGCGCTATAAGCTGCC
>CAZVMA010000201.1:2149-5360 GCA_964628545.1 uncultured Pseudomonadales bacterium
TCGCCTCGAAACCAGACGCGCGTGACAACATGAAGAGGGAGCGCTATAAGCTGCCCAACGGGATAAGCTGCCGAACGGGATAAGCTGCCGAACGGGATAAGCAGCCCAACGGGCCGAGCGACAGGAACAAGGGGGAGCGTGATGAGCCAGGGCCAGAACGAAGCCAACAGACAGCTATTCGTCAAGAAAACGCCGACCGGGTTAGCCGGCCCGGAGCACTTTGAAGCCCGCAGCGGCAGCATTCCCAAGCCGGGTCCCGGCGAGGTTCTGGTGCAATCGCACTACCTATCGATGGATGCCGCGCTGCGGCTGATTTTGCGCAATAGCCCTGACTTTCTGTTCCGACTCGCGCCCGGTGATCTGGTGCGCAATACGGTTGCAGGCCAGGTGGTTGAATCCAACCACGCGGACTTCCAGCCCGGCGATCACGTGATCGCCCACATCGGCGCCCAGAGCTACGGCGTCTCGCCCGCCGCTGACCTGGAAAAATGCGATATCTCGCAGGCGCCGCTACCCGCTTGGCTGGGTGGCTTCGGGGTGTCTGGTCTAACGGCCTATTTCGCCACGTTTGCCGAATGCCGGCCGCAACCCTGCGACACCGTGGTCGTGAATGGTGCGGCTGGCGCCGTCGGATGCATGGCCGGACAGTTCGCCAAGCTGGCCGGAGCGCGCGTGATCGGCATCTGCGGATCCGACGACAAGTGTCGCTGGCTGACCGAAGAGCTTGGTTTCGATCACGCCATCAACTATCGCACCGGGCAGTTGTACGAGCAGCTGGTGGCCGCCGCGCCGGACCGCATCAACTTCGTCTTCGACAACGTCGGCGGAACGGTGCTGGACGAAAGCCTGCGCTGGATCGCCATGCACGCGAAAGTGCTGCTGTGCGGGTCGACGTCGCAGTACGGCCAGGAGTCGATCGCAGGTCCCGGACAGTACATCTGGCTCGGTACCATGCGCGCATCCCTGCAGGGCTTCGTAATCTTTGATTATGCAAACCGCTTTGCAGAGGCGCGCAAGCACATGGCCGAGTGGGTCAGGCAGGGCAAGCTGAAACTGCCGCAGCACGTTGTGGACGGCAGCATCGACGACTTCCCCAGCGCTTTCTTGGACTTCTATCAGGGCGACAATAAAGGCAAGATGCTACTGCGTTTGCCCTGCGCCGATCGATGAGGCACGGCGTGCGGAAGCACTACAATCACTCAGAATTGGACTATAAGAAATTGATTTATAATTATTTTTCAGTCAGATCTCGCCATCTCACTGAGCGCGCAGCCGCGCTTGTGGCCACGATTGCGTTCGCGCTGCTTGCTGCAGCGCCTGCGCTTGCCAGCACCGCGAAAGGCGCCGGGTCTAGTGACGTGCGGGCAGAGCGCGTGTTCGCCGTCACGCATGCATCAATTACCACCCAGCTGGTTACGGCAGGCTCGGACGGTCATCAGCTCGGCGATCTGCGGGTGCTAACAGCAACACCCATCGCGAATGCGGCGGGCACCGTCGTCGGGCGCCTGGATGCGCAATTGGTAACCACCACAATCGACTTCCCCAATCCTGGCGATCAGGTGCGCATGAGCACCCTCAACTTCGTGTTCGGACGGAACACGAACGCCCAGCTCGCGGGGTCGGCCGATCAGATCATCGTCAGCGGCAGCGGTTTCTACCCCGCCGACCAGAGCGCGCTCGCTACGGGCACTGTGCTCGTGCGCCCGATTACCGGCGGTTCCGGCAGCTTCGCCGGCGCCAGCGGCTGGGCGCGCAGCGAGCACCTGACTGACGGCACCTGGCGCCACACGTTCCATCTGCTGCCGGTGCCCCGCCGCTAGGGGCGGTTGCCCCGGCGCGTGACCGCCCCCGCAGGGGCCGGTTTGCGCTACATCCGATGATCGCTGCCGCGCAGCTAAAGGGTAAACGTGGCGGCGACCATGCTGTACAGCCACGTGTCGCGCCCGCCGGTCCACTGCTTCGCTGCGGCGCCGGGCACCATGGCGCCCAGCACGGCGCTGACCAGCACCTGATCGGTCACCTGCCAGTCTACGGCCAGATTGAGTTCATCTCCGAAATCGTCGCTTGTCACGGCGGGGTCTAGCTCTTCGGGCACCACCAGCGTGAACCCCAGCCAGATTAGGTTGACGGTGACGGATGCCGTCGGCGCGAGGGTTGCACGAACCATGCTGCTCTCAACATTTCCGTTTCCCAGCAGATAGTTACCGGTTATATCTCCCTGAATCCAGTAACCATAATCCGTCGCGCCATAGGCGATTTCAAAGAACATCTCATTGGTTTCGGTGTCCGGATCGTCACCGTCGAAGCGCGCGTAGCGCGCGGTGACAGAGGGCGTCCAGGGCGCATCGGCAAAGGCATAGGTACCCTGCACGAAGAAGGCGTCCGCATGAATCATGCGATTGTTTTCGAGGACGTATTCGCCGGACAGCGTGAGGTTGGCCCAGGGGCTTATATCCCCACGCAGGGAATAGACATCGATCGGCTGAAACTCCGGCACGTCGGAATCCAGGCGCACGTAGGTGACGCCGACGCGATTTGAATCGCCGGCGGCGCCGACATGAAGCGCCGGTAGCGCGAACTCGAGATTGACGCCCCGCAATTCACCGCTGGGACCGCCGAGGCGTGGATCGTTTTCAAGCTGAATCATCTCAAGCAACAGTTCATCGCTCTTGAGGCTGAGGATGCCCGAGTTCGCGAACTCGCTGCGCGGGCCCGTCACCCAGCCACCCAGTTCGCCGCCGTTGTCGGAGCCGCTGCCGATGATCAGGCCCGTTCCGATCACGTAATCCTGCTGACCGACGGAGAGCGAGAGGGTGTCGTTCGACAGGCCGGCAAAGACGTTCTCTATGCGCCAGCCCAGATAGAGCTGGCCGAGCGACGACTCTGCGGTGTCGTCAAGCCCAATGGTCAGCCCGGATGCATCGTCGCCGGTGGTGGCGGAATAGAGCCCGGTAGCCGCACCAAAGACCGTACCGGCGCCAGGCGTCCGCTGGAACGAGAGGCCCAGCTCGCCGGCATACTCCGTCCAGTGATCGGTGTCCGCCCCGAGAAAGGTATCGCTGGCGCCGAAGATCGAGTCACGCCCCGCGAACGCGGCAGCGCCCGCCATGAATGAGAGATCTATTTCGGTGTCGCCCTGCTTGTACAGCGTCTGGTCAGCGCCTGCCTCGGTCGACAGCAAAACCAGCAGCACCCCGAAACCCACCTTGGC
>CAZVMA010000202.1:0-5352 GCA_964628545.1 uncultured Pseudomonadales bacterium
GATGTGCAACAGGCCGTCCACGCCGCCCAGATCGACGAACGCACCGTAGTCGGTGAGGTTCTTCACGATGCCCTTGACCATCTGGCCTTCCTGCAGCGAACCCAGCAGCGCTTCGCGCTCGACGCTGTTTTCCTGCTCGAGCACCGCGCGGCGGGAGACCACCACGTTGTTGCGCTTCTGGTCCAGCTTGATGACCTTGAAGTCGAGCGGCTTGCCCTCGAGGTGCGCGGTCTCGCGCAGCGGGCGAATGTCAACCAGGGAGCCGGGCAGGAACGCGCGGATCTCGTTGATGTCTACAGTGAAGCCACCCTTCACCTTGCCGTTGATCTGGCCCTTGATCACTTCGCCCTTCTCGAAGGCGGCTTCCAGCATGATCCAGGTTTCGGCACGCTTGGCCTTCTCGCGCGAGAGGCGGGTTTCGCCCCAGCCATCGTCGACGACTTCCATGGCCACCTGTACCTGGTCGCCAACGGAAAGATTGAATTCGCCGCGCTCATTCAGGAACTGGCTGCGCGGGATCACGCCCTCCGACTTGAGTCCGGCGTGTACCGTGACCCATTCATGGCCGATCGCGATGACCGTGCCGGTAACAATGGCGCCCGGCGCCATCTCGATAGTCTTCAGGCTTTCTTCAAAGAGATCCGCAAAACTTTCGCTCATAGTGTGATCACGTGACCTGGCGCTGGCCCCGGCCCGTGGGTTCTCCGTGGTGTTGTCTGGCAGCTGCCAACGACCGTGTATCGGTCGACGACCCGCCACCGGTTGGTTGCTTCAAGTGCGGATGACAAGCCCACGCGCACGCGCTGCTGCCAGCACGCGCGCGAGTACGTCTTCGATCGATAGATCAGTGCTGTCGATGATGACAGCACCCTCTGCCGGCCGCAGCGGCGCCACCGCACGCCCTTTATCCCGCGCGTCCCGTTCTTCAAGATTTGCGCGAAGGTCGGCGAGGCTAACAGGCAAGCCTTTGTTTTTCAACTGAATATAGCGTCGTTCAGCGCGCGCCTCGACGCTGGCGTCCAGAAACACCTTGAGCGGCGCATGGGGAAATACCACCGTACCCATGTCGCGACCATCCGCGACCAGGCCCGGCGGGCGTTGCTGACTGCGCTGTAGGTCGAGCACAGCATCACGCACTGGCTGCAGGGCGGCGACCCGCGACGCGGCGGCGCTGACCGCTTCGTCGCGAATCGCCAGCGTTCGATCCATGCCGTCAACCCAGACATCGCCATCAACGAAACGGATATCGAGGCTAAGCGCAAGCACCGCCAGCGCGTCTGCAGCATCCAGGGCGACCCTGCGCGACAGTGCCGCGTCGGCCACCACCCGGTACAGGGCGCCGCTATCCAGCAGATGCCAGCCCAGCAGGTCGTGCCTTTGCCAGAGCCACTCGGTCCGTCGATGGTGATCACCGGCACGGTCGACCCGGGCGCGCGAAACGAGCGTCGCCGCGTGCGCGCACGCTCGATCAGTCCGGCCAGCCCCTGCTGATCGCCCGTCTCGACCAGGCGTCGGATATGGGCGAGCTCGCGCTCCACGCCATCCAGCGCCGCCAGCACGGGTGCCCGGTTCTGGACGAATATGGGCGCCCACATGGCCGGATCCGAGGCCGCTATGCGGCTGAAGTCGCGAAAGCCGCCCGCCGCATACGCAAGGTGCGCGGGCTCGATGGTCTGCAGATAGGCAAACGCAATGAGATGCGGCAGGTGACTGGTAACCGCCAGCGTGGCGTCGTGCGCTTCCGGCGTCATGTTTGACACGGACGCGCCAACGGCCCACCACCAGCGTGCCACTTCAGCCACCGCGTCGGGCCGGGTTTCGGCCTGCGGCGTCAACACGACCGCGTGCCCGCGAAACAGGTCCGCTCGCGCCGCCGACGGTCCGCTGGCCTCGCTGCCGGCAATCGGATGACAGGGCACGTAGCGCTGCGGCAGCGCGCCTTTGGCCGCCCGCACCGCAGCGACGATAGGCGTCTTGATGCTGGCCACGTCGAACACGATGCCTGCATGGGCGTGCAGCCCGGCGACCAGCGCCGCCACGCGATCGCTGGGCACGGCCAGAACGATGAGGTCCGCATCATCCGGCACCGTCGCCGCGAGTTCGTCAACAAGGCCAAGACGCAGCGCTTCGCGACCACGCTCGACATCCGGCTCAACGCCAACAACCCGGGTGCACAGCCCTGCCGCCCGGGCGGCCAGCGCAAACGACCCGCCGATCAGGCCGGTGCCGACGACGGCCAGCCGCATCAGCCGGCCGCGCGCGCGGAATCGGACGCCGGCATGGTGCGCAGCACGCGGGTCAACGCATCGAGAAAGCGCGCCGTCTCGGCCGGCAGCCCCACGGTGACGCGCAGGTGGCGGTCGAGCCCGTATTCGCCGATCGGGCGTACGATCACGCCTTCGCGCAGCAGCGCCGCATAAACGGCTGCCGGATCACGACCGGGCTCGAAGGCGATGAAATTGCCCACTGACGGAATGAAGCTCAACCCGAGCTGGCCAAGGCCAGCGGCCAGTTGTGCGAGGCCGCTGCGGTTCTGCTCGCGGCTTTCGCGCACGAAGTCAGGATCACCGAGCGCGGCCGTCGCCGCAGCAAGACCGATGGTGGAGACATTGAAGGGCTGACGCACGCGTCCCATCAGGTCGGCCGCAGCAGGGGACGATACGGCATAGCCCACGCGCAACGCGGCCAGACCGTGGATCTTCGAAAACGTGCGCGTGACGATGAGATTCGGGTAACGAGCAAGCAAACGCAGGCCGTCGGGGTACCCGGGCACATCCACGTACTCGAAATAGGCCTCGTCGAGCACCACCCAGACATCCGTCGGGATAGCGTCCAGGAAGCGCGTCAGCGAGGTCTCATCGACCCAGGTGCCGGTCGGGTTGTTCGGATTGGCGATAAACACGATAGCGGTATCCGGCGTGATCGCGGCCGCCATGGCGTCGAGATCGGCACCATACGCCCGGGCCGGCACGCGGATCAGCCGACCACCCGCAAGCGTCACCGCCAGCTGGTAAACGATGAAGGCATGGGCAGGCACCACCGCCGACGCGCCCGGCGTCAGGGCCATGCGGGCCGCCAGATCCAGCACGTCGTTCGAGCCGTTACCGAGCGTGATGCAGTCGATGCCGACCCCAAGCTGGGCCGCGAGGGCGCTCTTCAGCTGAAAACCGTTGCCGTCGGGATAACGCGACAGTGCGGCGGATGCCGAGCGGATGGCCTCGAGCACAGCTGGGCCGGGCCCGCGCGGATTTTCGTTGCTGGCCAGCTTGATGATGTCGGTGATGCCGAGCTCCCGCGTCAGTTCATCGACCGGTTTGCCGGGACGATAGGGAGACAGACCGGCAACGGCCGGGTTGATGTTACGCGTCATCAAAGAATTGCCTGTGGGTAGGAACCGAGCGAGCGTACTTCGAAGGCGACCTTGCGCACCTCCGCGAGAACCGACTCGATGCGGGGCTCGCTCTGATGCCCGTCGAAATCGATGAAGAACACGTAGGTCCAGTTACCGCCTTTTGCCGGACGGGTTTCGATGCGGGTCAAGCTGAGACCATGGCGCTGAAACGGCTCGAGCACCCGGTACAGCGCGCCGGGCTCGTTCCGGGTCGATACCAGAATGGACGTCTTGTCGCGCCCGCTTGGGCCGACATGCTGACGGCCAATGACCAGAAAACGGGTCTTGTTGTCGGGGTGATCCTCGATGCGCGTAGCTAGAACCCGCAGTTCGTAGCGCGCCGCCGCCATCTCGCCCGCAATCGCTGCCGCGTCGACCCGATCGGCCACCAGCCGAGCGGCTTCCGCGTTGCTGTTCACCGAGGTGCGCTGCACGCCACGATAGTGCCGGTCCAGCCAGCCGCGACACTGGGCGAGCGACTGCGCGTGGGAAATGATTTCGGTGATCGGCTCGCCGGCATTCCGCGCGCTCACCATCAGCGCATGATGAATGGGCAGCTCGATCTCGGCACAGATCAGCGCACGCGAATCCAGAAAGCAGTCGAGCGTGTGGTTGACCATGCCCTCGGTGCTGTTTTCGATCGGCACCACACCGTAGTGCACGGCCTCCGACTCGACGGCGCGAAACACCTCGTCGATGGTCGCGACCGGGCGGGCCTCGGCGAAATGCCCGAACTGGGCGAGCGCCGCAGCCTCGGTGTAGGTGCCCGGCGGCCCCAGATAAGCGATGGTCAGGGCCTGCTCGAGATTCAGGCAGCACGAAATAATTTCCCGAAACAGCCGGGTGATGCCCGCGTCCGACAGCGGCCCCGGGTTGGCCGCGCGCAAACGCGTGAGAATCTGCGCCTCGCGCTCGGGACGGTAGAACACTGGCGCATCGCCGCCCGGTTCGGCCTGCTTGATCTCGCCCACCTTGAGCGCGCAGGCCGCGCGCCGGTTCAGCAGCGCGAGTATGGCGTCATCAATGGCGTCAATACGTGCCCGAACGCCTTCGAGCGTATCCGGCAGCGCCTCCGCGCCGGGCCAGTCGGGCTCCGTGGCGCTGGCGCCGGGCTTATCCGTGTTCACGCTCGAACGCCTTGAGATAGTCGACCAGGGCATCCACCGCCGCCTCAGGCACGGCGTTGTACAGACTGGCGCGCATGCCGCCTACGCTGCGATGACCCTTCAGGTTCGTCAACCCACGCGCCTCGGCACCTTTCAGAAAGACGGCGTCCAGCGCGGCGTCGGGCAGGGTGAAGGGCACGTTCATCAACGAGCGACAGGCCCGGGCCACCGGCGTGCGATAGAAATTGCTGGCGTCGAGCGCCTCGTAAAGCTTGCCTGCCTTGCGCGCGTTGCGCGCCGCGATCGCGACCAGACCGCCCTCGGCTTTCATCCACTGGAATACCAGACCGGCCAGATACCACGCGTAGGTAGGCGGCGTGTTCGACATGGAGTCGGCGGCGGCATGTACCGCATAGTCGAGCATGCCCGGTGTGCCCGCCCGTGCGTTGCCGAGCAGATCCTTGCGCACCACCACGACCGTGAGACCCGCCGGCCCGATATTCTTCTGGGCGCCGGCGTAGATCAACGCGAACCGGCTGACGTCGACCGGCCGCGACAGGATGTCGGATGACATGTCGACCACAACCGGCACGTCTGCGTGCGGAAACTCGTGAAACTGCACGCCGCCGATGGTTTCGTTCGAGCAGATATGCAGGTATGCGGCATCAGGGTCGAGCTGCCAGGTCGCGGGGTCAGGGATATCCGTGAAGCCACCGGCTTCGCTGCTGGCCACCACGTTGACGCGACCGATGCGCGCGGCCTCCTCGATGGCCTTGGTCGACCAGGCACCGGTATTCACATAGTCGGCCGAGGTGCGGCTACCCAGCAGATTGAGCGGCACCATCCCGAACTGCA
>CAZVMA010000203.1:0-5332 GCA_964628545.1 uncultured Pseudomonadales bacterium
GACACGATTACCGATGGCTGGCTGCACACGGGTGACATCGCGCGCATTGACGACGACGGCTTCATCTACATCGTCGATCGCGCCAAGGACATGGTGCTGCGGGGCGGCGAAAACGTGTACTGCGCCGAGGTGGAAACCGCGCTGTATGAGCACTTCAGCATCGCTGAGGCCACCGTGTTTGGCGTCCCCGACGACCGTCTGGGCGAGGAAGTCGGCGCCGCCATCTATCTGAAGCCGGGAGCAACACTTGCCGCCGATGCCGTGCGCACGCACTGTCGCGCCCGCATCTCTGCGCACAAGGTGCCGCGGTACATCTGGTTCCTGAATCAGCCGCTGCCGCGCAACGCCAACGGCAAGTTCCTGAAACGGGAACTACGCGCCACGCTGGCGCTTGGCGATGCCGTATGAGCTGGATCGTCGCGTCAGTGCGCTCCGGTTGAGCCGGTGAGCGCCAGCGTCGGGCGGCCATGGACTTCCTGAGCGAGGTCCTGATCTTCTTTGCCGCCGCGCTGGTGGTGGTGCCGCTCTGTAAACGCGTCGGGCTGAGCCCCGTGCTCGGCTACCTGGGTGCCGGACTGCTGATCGGGCCGCCCGGCCTTGAACTGATCGGCCGACCCGGGGATGTGCTGCACTTCGCCGAGATCGGCGTCGCCCTGTTCCTGTTTCTGGTAGGCCTGGAGCTGCAGCCGCGCAGGCTTTGGGTGATGCGCCGCGTGGTTTTCGGGCTCGGGACGCTGCAGGTTCTGCTCACCACCACCGTCATCGCCCTGATTCTGCGCGCAGGCGCTGTAGAGGCGGGCGCAGTGATCATCGTCGGCTTCGCGGTCGCCCTGTCCAGCACCGCGTTTGTGCTCCAGTTGCTCGGTGAGCAGCAGCGCCTGAATCTGCCGCACGGTCGCGCTGCCTTCGGCGTGCTGCTGCTGCAGGATCTCGCGGTGATCCCCGTGCTCGCCTTGCTGGGCGTGTTGGCCGGTGGCGCGCTGGCGGGCAGCAGCGGAGCGCTGGACCCGGTGGGCATCGCGCTGGTCGCCACTGGTTGCCTTGTTGCCCGATTCGCGCTGCGCCCGGCTTTCGGCTGGATCGCGCGCTCGGGGATCCGCGAGTTATTCACGGCCGCCGCGCTGACGCTGGTGCTGGGCGGCGCAGTGGCAATGGCCAGCGTCGGATTGTCGATGGCCCTCGGTGCCTTTGTTGCCGGCCTGCTGGTGGCCGATTCGGAGTACCGCCATCAGCTCGAAACCGACGTCAACCCGTTCAAGGGGCTGTTGCTCGGCTTGTTCTTCATGGCCGTGGGCATGTCGGTCGACCTCGGCCTGCTCTTTGACGCACCGCTGCTGGTCTTGGGGCTGACCGTCGGCCTGATGCTGGTGAAAGCCATCCTCGTTTACCCGCTTGCGCGCGCGTACCGCCTGACTCCAGGCGAAGCCCTGCGCGCAGCCGTGGTGCTGGCACAAGGCGGCGAGTTCGCGTTCGTGCTGCTATCCGCGGCAACCGCGGCTGCGCTGGTGGCGCCGGAGACCGCGGCCCACGGCATTCTGGTGGTGACCCTGTCCATGGCGCTGACGCCGCTGGCGGATGGACTGTGCCAGCGACTGCTGAACCAGCGCGTAGAAGAGCGCCCCTGGGATGCCATCCAGGGCGAGGACAACAGCGTAGTGATCGCGGGCTTCGGTCGCGTGGGGCAGATTGTCGCGCGGGTGCTGACGATGCGGCACATCCCATTTACGGGCCTCGAGATCAACCCGCACCGGGTCGACTTCGTGCGGCGTTACGGTCACCGCATCTTCTACGGCGACGCCACCCGGCTGGATCTGCTGCAGACCGCTCATGTCGCATCGGCGCGCGCGCTGGTGGTCGCCGTGGGCAATATGGATGCATCGCTGCGCATCGTCGAGCAGGTGCGCAGCGCCTGTCCCGCGGTCGCCATCCTTGCGCGCGCCGTCAGTCGCGAGCACGAGCTGCGCTTGCGCGAGATTGGTGTCGCCTTCGTCATTCGCGACACCTTCCTGTCCAGCCTCGCGCTGGCCGAGACGCTGCTTGGGCAGCTTGGCATGTCCCCCTCGGGCGCACGCTTCGCGGTCGAGCAGTTTCGGCAGCACGACATCGACACGCTGGACAAGCAGTTCGCGGTGTTTCGCGACGACGACGCCATGCACCGCGCTACGCTGGACGCGCAGGAAGAACTGAAGCTGCTGTTCTCCGAGGACGAAGCCGCCGGCAGCGTCGCCGCAGACAGCGCCGGCAAGCCGGATGGCCGAGCCTGATCAGGAGCTGCAGGACAGCATCGAGCAACCCACCCGGGTGCGCGCCCAATCCGGGCGCAGTCCGGCCCACGCAGCGTGTTCCGGCTGCTCGTCAAATGGGCGACGCAGCACGGTCAGCAGGGTGCGGATCAGGCTGAAATCCCCGCCTTCGGCCGCATCGATCGCCAGCTGAGCGAGATAGTTGCGCAGCACATAGCGCGGGTTAGCCCGATTCATGGCGGCTGCTCGCTCGGCATCTGGCCGACCGTCCGCGGCAAGACGCTGACGATATCGGGCCAGCCACGCGTGCCAGCGCGCGCAGAACGCGGGGGTCAGCGCCGCCGGGTCGTAGAAGGCGCCGCGCAGCACGTCGAGCGCGGCGTCATCGGAGAGGTCCGGCGTAACCCCGGCCAAGGTGCGAAACCAGATGGTCATATCGGTTTCAGTTGCCTGCAGCAGGGTTTGCAGATCGTCCGCCAGCGCGTTATCCGCGTCGCCGGACCAGCCTGCGAAGCCGAGCTTGGCGGCCATCGCCTCCTGCCAATAGCCGCGATAACGATCCGGGTAGGCGCGCAGAATCGCTTCCAGCGGCGCCGCCTCGCCAATCACCGGATACAGCGCGTTGGCGAGCTGCAGCAGATTCCAGTGCGCGACGCTGGGCTGATTGCCGTACCGATAGCGGCGACCCTCGCCATCGGTGGTGTTGGGCGTCCAGTCCGGGTTGTAGTCCTCGAGCCAGCCGTACGGGCCATAGTCGATGGTCAAGCCCAGGATGGACAGGTTGTCGGTGTTCATAACGCCATGCACGAAACCCACGCGCATCCAGTCGGCCATCAGGCGCGCTGTACGCTCGGTTACCGCTTCGAACAAGGCCACGTACGCGAGCGCACCCCCGTCCGGGTGGGCGGCCACGATATCGGGAAACTGGGTGGCGATGGTGTAGTCGAGCAACTGCCGCAGCAGGGCTTCGTCGCGACGTGCAGCCAGCAGCTCGAAGTGCCCGAAACGCAAAAAGGACGGCGCCACCCGACACACCACCGCGCCGGGCTCGGGAGCCGGATGCCCGTCGTACAGCATGTCGCGCACCACGGCGTCGCCGGTCAGCGTCAGGCTGAGCGCGCGGGTGGTCGGCACGCCCAGATGGTGCATGGCCTCACTGCACAGAAATTCGCGCGCGGACGAGCGCAACACCGCGCGCCCATCGGCGGTGCGCGAGTACGGGGTTGGACCCGCGCCTTTCAGCTGCAGCATCAAGCGCTGACCCTCGGCGCCGATCACCTCGCCAAGATTGATCGCGCGGCCATCGCCGAGCTGGTAGGCCCAATTGCCGAATTGGTGGCCGCCATAGCAGGTGGCGTGAGCATCCATGCCGGGCAACAGCTCATTGCCGGCAAAGATGCGCGCGAACCGATCATTCTCAGCTTCCGCAGGGTCCAGGCCGATTGCGAGCGCAACGTCCTCGGCAACCGCCACCAACGCTGGCGCCGCGACCGGGGTCGGGGCCACCCGCGAGTAAACGGCGCCGGTGACCTGCCGGCGACGCGAGCCTTGTTCAGGGTCTGCCGGCAGATGCCGGGTAAAGTGATTGTCGAACCGCAGCGTCTCGAGCGTACCCACGCGTACTCCTGATGGGTTCAGAAACCACTCATGCCCGGTGCAGCGGCGATCGCGCCTCGTCCACCAACGCGGCCAAGGCGGCATCGAGAGCGAGCACAGCCTGCGCGTTGCCGCCCAGCCGGCGCACCGCGACCGTGCGCTCTTCCGCCTCGCGGCGACCGACCACCAGCAGCACCGGCACCTTGGTCACGCTGTGCTCGCGCACCTTGTACGAGATCTTCTCGTTGCGAAGATCAAGATCAACCCGCAGGCCCACCGCGCGCGCGGCGGCAGCCACGGTGTGCGCGTAGTCGTCCGCATCGTTGGTGATGGTCGCGACCACCACCTGCTGCGGCGCGAGCCAAAGCGGGAAATGCCCGGCGTGGTGCTCGATGAGAATGCCGCAGAAGCGCTCGAGCGAGCCGAACATGGCGCGATGAATCATCACCGGATGCTTGCGGGCACCGTCGGCATCGACATAGGTCGCGCCCAGACGCTCGGGCATGTTCAGGTCGACCTGGACGGTGCCGCACTGCCAGTGTCGGCCAATGGCGTCGCGCAGCGTGAACTCGAGCTTGGGCCCGTAAAACGCGCCCTCGCCCGGATTCAAGGTCCAGGAAACGCCAAGCTCGGTCAGCGCGGTCTTGAGCGCCGCTTCCGCGTGATCCCACACTGCGTCGGAGCCGACGCGCTGAGCGGGTCGGTCCGAGAACTTGATGTCCACCTGCTCGAAACCGAAGTCGCGGTAGATCTCGTAGATCAGCCGCGATGCCTTCACGCACTCGGCGGTGATTTGATCTTCGGTGCAGAAGATGTGCGCGTCATCCTGGGTAAAGGCACGCACCCGCATGATGCCGTGTAGTGCCCCGGACGGCTCATAGCGGTGCACCTTGCCGAACTCCGCGAGGTAGAACGGCAGATCGCGATAGCTCTTGATACCTTGCCGGAACACCTGAATGTGCCCCGGGCAGTTCATCGGCTTGATCGCGTACACCCGCTCGTCCGGAGTCTGGGTCAGGTACATGTTCTCGCCGAATTTCTCGGCGTGGCCAGAGCGCTGCCAGAGCCCGTGATCAAGTACCTCCGGCGTGTTGACCTCACGATACCCGGCACGGGTCTGCTTTTCGCGCATATATCCGATCATGGTCTGAAACAGCGTCCAGCCCTTCGGGTGCCAGAAGACCGCGCCGGGGCCTTCCTCCTGCATGTGAAACAGATCCATCTCGCGGCCGAGCCGCCGGTGATCGCGGCGCTCGGCTTCCTCGAGCCGCTTCAGGTGCGCGTCGAGTTCCTCCTGGGTCGCCCAGGCGGTGCCGTAAATGCGCTGCAGCATTTCGTTGCGCGAGTCGCCGCGCCAATAGGCGCCGGCCAGCGACATGAGCTTGAATGCGGTGCCGAGCTTGCCGGTGGATGGCAGATGCGGCCCGCGGCACAAATCGATGAACTGGCCCTGGCGATAGAGGCCCACTTCCTCGTGCGCCGGAATACCGCCG
>CAZVMA010000204.1:0-1436 GCA_964628545.1 uncultured Pseudomonadales bacterium
GCCTACACCCGCATGACGCGCGATCTGGCGGGCATGGGCGCCATGAATGAAGAGAACTACGGGCCGCAGTTCATGGCGCCGCTGGTGTGCTATCTGGCCTCCGATCAGGCGGCCCACGTGACCGGGCAAACGTTCGGGGTCGACGTGAACCACCTCTACATCTACAAGATGATGACCTCGCAAGGGGTCAATTCCACCGCCAGCACGCCGTGGGACCCGGCCAAGATCGGCGCGGTGATCGATCGCATCATCAACTGGTAGACTGCATCCCGAGTCATCGCTAACCCGCGGGGCCGTTGGCCCCGCCCATCTGCCCGCGCGCCGTCGTGCGCCGCGCAACAGGAAGGAGAATCGTTTTGGCCAGAGAAGCCTGGATCATCGATACGGCGCGCACCCCGCGAGGCATCGGCAAGGTGGGACGCGGTGCGCTTGCGCACCTGCATCCGCAGCACCTGTCCGCCACCGTGCTGAACGCGCTGAAGACGCGCAACGACCTGAATACCTCGGAAGTCGACGACGTGATCTGGGGCTGCAGCGCGCAGCGCGGCAAGCAGGGCTCCTGCATCGCCCGCATGTCGCTGCTGGCGGCGGGCTGGGACACGCGGGCGAGCGGCGTCACCCTTGATCGTTTCTGCGGCTCGGGCATCACTTCGGTGAACATGGCTGCGGCCAGCATCATGTCCGGCATGGAGGATCTGGTGGTGGCCGGCGGTGTCGAGATGATGTCCTACACGGCGACGCTGGCGGCCCAGGGCGGCGGCGGCCTGCTGGATGCCGGCAACATGCGCCTGCGCGATCTGCACCCGCAGCCCCATCAGGGGGTGTGCGCGGATGTGATTGCAACGCTGGAAGGCATCACCCGCGAGCAGGTCGACGGGCTGGCATACGAAAGCCAGCAGCGCGCGAAAGTAGCCATGGACAACGGCCACTTCGATCGCAGCGTGGTGCCGGTGTTCAACGAGGACGGCTCGCTGGCCCTGGCACGCGACGAGTTCCCGCGCCCGCAGACCACGCTAGAAGGCCTGGCCTCGCTGCCGCCGGTGTTCGAAAACTTCATGCCGATGCCGGTGGATGAAACCGGCGAAACCTTTGACGGCATCGTGCGTCGCACCTACCCGGATCTGCGCATCAACCACGTGCACCACGCCGGTAATTCGTCGGGTGTGGTCGACGGTTCCGGCGGCGTGCTGTTGGCATCGCCCGAGTACGCGAAAGCCCGGGGCTGGAAGCCGCGCGCGCGCATCGTGGCGATGGCGAATGCGGCCGGCAGCCCGGAGCTGATGCTGAACGAACCGGTGCCGGCGGCACGGAAGGTGCTGCAGAAGGCCGGCATGACGCTGAACGACATCGACCTGTTCGAGGTCAATGAAGCCTTCGCGGTGGTGGCCTACAAGTTCATGCGCGACCTGGAGCTGGACCCGGCCAAGGTGAACGTG
>CAZVMA010000204.1:1446-5315 GCA_964628545.1 uncultured Pseudomonadales bacterium
GGGCGGCGCCATTGCGCTGGGGCACCCGATCGCGGGTACGGGGTCGATTCTGATCGGCACCATTCTGGATGAGCTCGAGCGGCGCAATCTGGCCACGGGTCTGGTGACCATGTGCGCGGCTGGCGGCATGGCGCCCGCCATCATCATCGAGCGGATCTGATCGCCCACAGGTAGAGCAGGGTGCCGGCGCCAAGCAGCGCGCCGGCCCCCAGCCAGGTGCCGGCGCTCACCTGCGTGAGCAGGCCCACACAGACCACCGCGCCCAAAGTGGCGCTCAACCCCCCCTTTGGCCAACTCGTATGACGTCGCGCTGCCCCGACCGGCTGCAGTGTCATGGACGCTGCGCTGTGCGCCAGGCTTGCCTCTGTGCCCGCTGTCATTCGGGTCACGCGCGGCAGGGCCGCGATGCAGGCCAGATAAAGCAGCATCCGCGTGACAACGGACAGCGCGGCCAGCCAGGCAAAGCTGCCGGACAGCGCCAGTGCGCCACCGATGGTGGCGTACAGCAGAATTGAAGCCACCGGCATGCCGCTTTCAGGATGCACGCGCCCCAGCGCAGCGGGTAGTTGTCCGTCGCGGGCGAGACGGTAGGTGATGCGTGAGGTAGAAAACATCGACCCCAGCATATTGCCGCCCACCGAAACGATGATCGCGCCCACCACGGTCAGGGCACCCACAGGGCCGAGCAGCGCCGCACCGAGCGCAACCAAGGGGCGCTCCCCGGCGTCGGCGGACGGATTGACCGCCACATAGACCCACTGCACCCCGGCATACAGCAAGGCGACCGCCGCCAGCCCAGCGATCAAGGCGCGAGGCATGTCGCGGGCGGGGTGGCGCGCCTCACCGGCCGGAACCAGGCCGGATTCGAAGCCGACGTAGGCGTAGATCACCAGCAGGATCACCGCGCCGAGGTCCACGTCGGCCAGATCTGACGTGCTGTTGTCGGTGGCGAAGGGTGCCGGCAGCGCCAGCATCGCCGCCGCTGGCTCGATCTGCCCGTACCCGACGGACCAGATGCCAGCGCCGATCAGCAGCAGCAGCGGCAGCAGCTTCAATACCGTCAGCAGCGACAGACCGCGTATCGCGCTGGTGCCGCCACGCGCGTTCAGCGCCGCAAACCCCGCGCAGATCGCCAGCAACAACACCGCGCGCGTCGTGCCGGACGCGGCTGCTGGCCAAAAGAACGCAACTGTGGCCACCATCAGGCTGAGGTTTGCCGCAAAGGCGGTGACGCGGCCGATGTAGTACGCCCAACCCGCCTGAAAACCCGCAAACGGCCCGAACGCCGTCGCCACATACAGCATGGGCCCGCCGGTGTTGCCGAACCGGCTGGCCAGATTCGCAAACGTGAGCAGGATCGGCAGCACCAGCAGGGCACAAAGCACGAAGATTGCGGGGCTCTGGCTGCCCGCCAGTCGCGCGGCATCGCCGGGTAGACCAAAAATGCCTGCGCCGATCATGCCGTTGACCACCAGCAACCAAAGCGCCCAGCCGCCGAGGGCGCGCGGCAGCGGTTCGGGCGCGGCTGCTGGCCCCTGACTCGCGCTTGCGCCGCCGCTGCGGGCGCCCTTGTTGCTGTCGGCGCTCATGGCGGTGCGGTTGCCGTACGACCGGATCCGCGCGATTGATGCCTCATCACGATGCGTCGGCACGCGCCAGAATCGCCGCCCAGTGTTCCGGCGCAATGGGCATGACCGACAGCCGCGGCTGGCGCACCAGCGGACATTCGGCGAAAGCGGGGTCGGCGCGCAGCAGGGTCAGCGGCACCGGTGTTGGCAGCGCGCGCAGGGCACGCACCCCGACCGAGACAAACCGCCCATCGGGGTCCGTTGGGTCGGGGAACGCCGCGCGCGTGATCTGCATGATGCCGACGATGCGGCGTTCGCTGCCGGTATGGTGGAAGAAGGCCTCGTCACCAGGCTGCATGGCGCGCAGGAAACCGGCCGCCTGATGGTTGCGTACGCCATCCCAAACGCTTTCGGTGCTGCCGCGCGCGGCCAGGTGGGCCCAGGAAAACTCGTCGGGTTCGGACTTCATCAGCCAATACGCCAAGGCACCTGCTCCGTCACGTGGAAGGCGCGAGCATCCTATCCCGGCGCGACGGCGTCCAGCATCAGCCAACCGATTGCCGTCGCGACCGCCAAAGCCGCAAGCGACCAGGCGTGAAACGCGACCCAAAGATGCGGAAGCCCGGCCAGACGCAGCGCGATCAGGTTGGCGAGCGACCCGAGCGCCAGGCCGAAACCGCCCACCGTCACGCCCCACGCAAGCGGCACCCACACGCAGGTCCCGTGCGCGGCGGCGCAAGCGGCCGGCCAGGGTTCGGTCGCCGTCGCCAGAAAGATCGCGGCGGGCACGTTGGAAATCGCCTGCGACAGCCCGATACCCGCAAAGAACGCACCCAGCGGTGACGCCGAGGCCTGCGCCGCGGGTTCAGCCCATCCCGGCAGACCGGCGAGCAGCCCGAGATCGAGAAACATCAGGGCGAACACGCCGAGCAGCAGCCAGTCCACGCCGCGCAGCACGTCGCGCCAGCACAGGATGAACAGCAACAGAATCGCGAGCAGGGCGATGACCCCAAAACCGCGGTCCGCCAGCGGAATGAACAGCGGGTACAGTCCGAGCGCAGCGGCAAGCAGCCGTGGACGCGTGGGCGCAGCCGACGCAGCCGGCCGGATGGCGACGCGTTGGCCCGGGAAGACGGCTGCCGTGATCAGCAACAGCACCAGCAGCAGCGGCACCACCAGCGGCGCCATCGCGGTCAGGAACGTAGTGAACTCGGCCCCGGAGCGCTGCCATAGATAGAGATTCTGTGGGTTGCCGATGGGCGACAGCGCGGAGCCTGCGTTCACCGCCAGGGCCTCGAAGATCACCAGTCGGCCGAGGGGCAGCGGGGCCAGATCCCGAAGCGCAAGGGTCAAGGGCACGACGATGAACAGCGCGACGTCGTTGGTAACCGCCATCGATAGAACGGCGCTGAACGCGACCAGCAGAAGCGCCAGAGCGCGCTGCGTCGGCACGCGGGCGACCAGCCATGCGCCGGCCGCGGCGAGATAGCCGCTGGACTCGATGCCGCGCGTCAACACCAGCAGCCCGGCCAGCAGCAGCAAGGTTTCGGTGTGCAGCAGCTCGGGCAGATGACGGATGGTGTCCGAGGTTGGCCCGGGTGCCAGCACGGTCAGAAGCGGCAGCAGCGCCAGCAGCAGGCAGAACAGCCACTCGCGGCGCAGAAAGGACAGCAACCCGCGCACGTCAACCGCTTACGCGGACAGCCTGCAGCTCCAATTCCAGCGTTTCGGCCCCGGCGGAGAACCAGATTCGGCCGTCCTGGACGGTGCAGCTCACCTGCAGGTTGCGGCTGCAGCAGGCGCCCAGCCGGGCGAGGTCGCTGTCCGCGATCAGCTTGATGTCGAGCGTCCCGAGGCGGTGCAGGGTGGGGCCGTTGCGCTCGAGCCAGGGTCCGAGCGCGCGCTCGCCGTAGGCAATCAGGGTGACCTGGCGCGCCCGGCCCGCCGCGCGCCGCAGCCAGCGCTCGTCCGGAAGCCCCAGTTCGATCCAGTGCAGCACGTTACCGGTCGCGTCCCGCAGCCAGACATCGGGCTCGTCGTCGGTCGACAGTCCGCGCCCGAACGCCAGGCCGTCGTCGGCGTACAGGGCGAAGGCGAGCAGCCGCAGCATCAGCCGTTCTTCGGTTTCTGACGGGTGTCGGGCCAGGGTGAGCTCGTGGCTGCCGTAGTACGAGCGATCGAGATCAGAGACGTCCAGCGTGCACTTGTAGACGGTTGCGCGTAGCGCCACTTCAGTAAGCTCTCGGGGCTAAGACATTGAGATAAATAAGGTTCATGTCATCCCGCCGGCGGCGATTGACA
>CAZVMA010000205.1:0-1019 GCA_964628545.1 uncultured Pseudomonadales bacterium
TGATGGTGTAGCCGCGTTCTTCAAGCTCGCTCAGGTGCTTCTTCATGACACCCCCCCTTCGCCGCGGATTCTAGAGCGGGAAAGAGCGGTCAGCCATAAAGCGCGAGTGGTTCCCAGGCACCATCGAAGCACTGCGTGTTGCGCCAAATGCGACGAGGCGCAGAGGGCGTCAGGGGCTGTTCGGCGACGGGACGCGGGGGTTCATCATCAGTAACCGCAAAGGAGCGCACGATATCAGCGCCAAAATCCATGATTGAAACGCCCGCGTACGCGCCGCGCAATGTGCCCGCATTCATCACCAGCAGGCGCTCGAAATCGATCAACACCCGGTAGTGCAAATGCCCGTTGATCAGATAGCGGTAGTCGCCGCTGGCAATGATCGCATCCAGGCACTCGCTGCGTTCCACCGGTAATCGGGAGGAGCCTGGCCAGATCTTGGCCATGTCGTTCTCTGCGATTCCGTGGCAAAGCAGAAGACGACCCGATACGGTTTCAATCGCTCGGGTGCGCGGCAGTGCCTGCAGGAATTCGAGCGCCCCGGCACTGAGCGCGTCGCGCGCATGGGCGTCCGGAACGTGTCGCACTTTGTTCTGCAATAACCAGCGGTCATGGTTGCCAGCCACCACGTGCACACCCGCGGCATCGAGCAGCCGACAGCTCTCTTCGATGCAACCGCGACCATCGGCGACATCGCCGGTGCACACGATTGCGTCGATGTTTTGACCCGAAAACCAATTGAGCACCTGATCGAGCCGGCGATGCTCCGCGTGAAGATCGCCAATAACGCCCAGCCGACGCACGGTAGCGACAGGCGCGATTGCGGCCGGCGTCTGGAGGTGATCAACTGATTGAACCATGCGAGCAGTATGCTGCGAGCCCGTGAAGCGCCCGTCTTTACCGCGGCCCATCCGACGATCCGGCATCAGATTATTTGTGCTCGCCAGCCGCGCATACGTGGCTTTGCTGCTGTGTGGCCTCTTGCCGGCAGGTATCGCGGCAGAAATACGATTGATCACCCC
>CAZVMA010000205.1:1029-3595 GCA_964628545.1 uncultured Pseudomonadales bacterium
TCGGAGTACACCAACATCAACAAAGCCGCGTCAGTCGACCACTCAGCCTGGCAGCGTTTTCTGAACCGCTATGTGGTGACGGAAGGGTCCAGAACCCGCGTTCGCTACGCCGCCGTGAGCCCTGAAGACAGAGCGCTACTGGACAGCTATCTGGTGTCCATGTCGAGCATCGACGCCGAGCAGTTGGCCGACAACGATGCCTTCGCCTACTGGGTCAACCTGTACAACGCCCTGACGGTGCGGGTCGTCCTTGATCACCCGGAGAAAGAGACAATCCGGAATATGGGCGGTTCGTGGTTCAGACCAGGGCCGTGGCGCCAGCCGTTGATCGAAGTCAATGGCCAGACCCTGTCGCTCGACGACATCGAGCACGGCATTCTGCGCGCCGACTGGGCTGATCACCGGATTCACTTCGTCGTGAACTGCGCCAGCGTTGGCTGCCCCAACCTTTCGCCGCGAGCCTACCTTGGCCACGATCTTGAAGCCCGCCTGAACTCGGCCGAGCAGGAGTTCCTGCGTGATTCACGTGCGATCAGCATCGCGAGCGACGGAACCGTCATCCTCTCGACGCTGTTTGATTGGTACGAAAGCGATTTTGCGCCCGATCTGAGCGGCCTTCTGTCTTACCTTGCCGATCACCGACCCGATCTAGCCGACGCACTAAACAGGGCGAACCTGAAAGTCGATTACGAGTATGACTGGACTTTAAACAAGGCGCCGTAGGGTACTGGCTGAAAGCGCTCTCGACGCTTGGAAGCGGGGTGCCCAGCCCGAGGGGAGAGGGGGAGGGATAGGCTGGGCACCCATTCGATCCCTTGCGGGATCAACGCCGGCCAGTCGCTAGGGGAGGGGTCGCTGCCGAACGTCGAATTACAGAAAGCATGAGGCGTGCCAATTAGCGTTTGACGGAAGACGGAGCCCGAAATCAGCTCGATTACGCAGAATCAGGGCGGGCATGCGGCACAAAATTACGATAAAGCAGCCCAAGCTGGCGCACGCCAAGGCGAATTTCGCAGTTTAGCGCCGCCCAGGCGCACCATCTTGGGGCATCAGGCCTCGCATCAGTGCGTCTTGCCCTGCATCAAATCCAAAACCTCCTCCTGCAGCGCTCGGCTACCGGTCGCCACCACAAAGCCGCCCATGCTCGCGTTACCGCCGTCTACGGTGGTCATGCAGCCCCCGGCACCTTGAACGATCGGCATCAGCGCCTGCACGTCGTAAGGACTGAGCCCCGCGTCGGTTGCGACGTCAATTCCCCCCATGGCGACCAGCGCATAGAGGTAGCAATCCCCTCCGTAGGTCACCAACCGGGCGCGGGATTCAATGGTATCGAAGGCCGCTCTCTCAGCCGGTGCTCGAAACAGGTTCGGATTCGTAGTGGCCAAAACGCCAACGCCCAGGTTAATGCCCTTCCGGGTTTCCAGGCGACGCTGGTCGGACCCACGCCGATGCCAGGCCGTTTCGTTATCGCCGAAGAACGTTTCGCCCAGGTACGGCTGATGCATTACGCCCAAGACCGGTTTCTGCCCATCGAACAAGGCAAGCAGCAGTCCCCAGTGCAGCACGCCGGTCATAAAAGCTCGGGTGCCGTCGATGGGATCGATAACCCAGGTCAAACCGTTGCCGGGCTCGTGCCCGAATTCCTCACCATAAATTCCATGCTCTGGATAAGTGTCACGAAGCGCCGCGCGAAACACCCGCTCGACTGCATGATCGGCCTCTGTCACCGGGTCGAATCGGCCGTCCTGCAGCTTGTTCTGGACGACCAGCTGATTTCGAAAGTATGGCAGCGTGACCTTGCCGGCTGCTTCTACGGCGCGGAGAGCGAATTCCAGGTAGGCCTGACGCTGATCTGGAGACACGGCTACCCGGTCGGAGTAGGAGAACATGCTTGCATTCCCGAGCGGCGCAGAGGCTCCAACAATTACGAAAGCGCGCCTGCTTGGCTATGATCCGGCGTAACACCAACGGATGAGTACGCCGCCTTGGGCCGAGAAATTATCCTGCCAGACGCCAACCGTCGAGCCTACGACACCTTCCACTTCGCTCCGGCGGTTCGCGCTAACGGACTGGTGCTGCTATCCGGGCAGATCGGGGTTGATGCCCGGGGACTAGTCCCTGATTCGCCAGCAGAGGAGTTCCGAAACGCTTGGCGTGCAGTGGGCGCCATATTGGCGGAAGCCGGCCTCAGCTTCGATGACGTGATCGAGTACACCACCTTTCACGTCGGGCTACAGAATCACCTGGCCACGTTCATGGCAGTCCGAGATGAGTTCATCGCCGCGCCTTGGCCGGCATGGACAGCGATTGGCATCAGCGAGCTTGCCGTGCCTGGAGCGCGGGTTGAAATCAGGGTTACGGCGAGGGGGTAGGCTCCTTGCAACATACTGCCAAATCACAATACCCGCGGTAACACGCTCGCAGAAGATGTACCTTGAAACCCACAGAATTCAAAAATTCCCCAAACTCCTTCGTCGAATGCAACCAATATGCCCCGTCTCCTTGGCCTTTTGCCCCTTTCCTATTTTGTATAACGGAGCCGAACCCTGTAGTTATTAGGTTAAAG
>CAZVMA010000205.1:3620-5305 GCA_964628545.1 uncultured Pseudomonadales bacterium
TGGTCGATGTACCCCATGACCACATCAACATCAAAACTCCCAGCCTCGGTTTCGTATTCGAAAACTGACTTCTCCACGATCTCAACATTGTAAGCGCCAAGAGCGTTATATTTTCTTTGCGCAGCCGTATTCATTTCCGCGCTAGAGTCTAGATGGATAAACCTAACCTCCGGATATCTTGGCGCTAGCTTCGCGAGGAAATTCCCAGTCCCTGCGCCAATATCACAAACACGAGACCCCTCGGCCAGTTTTAGTTTTGCGAACAACTCCTCAATTAACTCAATATTCTCCTGATAGCTTGGATTGTTATCAGCAAGAACGTCGTAACTCCTCGCATACCGATCCCACTCGATCGACTGCTTCAACCTCGCCTCCCTTTATACCGACTTCTTTAATCTTGATTTCATAGCCCACGTCATCAGGGCAGGTGTATACACGATGTTGAATGCCAAAGCCGCGAGGGTGACGAGGACAGAGCAGAAGCCAAAAACCCTGTTCATCTCAAAATCCGACGCCGCCAAGACCAAGAAACCAACTGCCATAGCAATGCTCGTGGAAATCAACGCCGGACTAGTTTCCGCTAGCGACCTGGCTTCTGCCATCCCATAATTCGGCTGCGCCCCCTGAATTTCCTCAATATATCGAGCGAGCAAATGAATGGTATCATCGATTATCAATCCGATCGTAGTAGCGATGACTAGCGTCGTACTCATACCAACGTCACCACCAATCAAACCCCAAATACCGAAACCGAAAATGGTTGGGGTGAGAGATGCAATTATCATCACTACAGCGACCTTGAGTCGCCGAACTACTGCAGCAAGGAGAATGGCTGACGCTAGCACGCTTGTGAAAATCCCTACTAACATTTCTCGTATCGTTTCCTCAGAGAGATAGGCCGTGGGGACCGCCTCTCCCGTAACGATGAGTTTCAAAGAAGGGAAGTCTGATCGCCAACCTTCGATTTCTTCGATCAGGCTCCGAATTCGAGACATGTCTAAATCCTTGAGAAGGATAGACACTCTTGCAACGGACCGATCTAGGTTTACTATATCTCCGATCTCCTGTCCTCGCGAAAGCGAGAGCTCATAAACCATGAAGTACTGCGCCAAAGAGTCAGCGCTTTCTTTGTCCGCCGGCCCGACGTTTCTCTCTAGATTCTGAAAAACATTCAATACCGAATATGCGCTGACGACATCCGGGTTTAGATCCAATCGACGATGAATAGCTTCTAGAGAGGGCCTGAATTGGGGATCGAAAATGCCCGAAGGAAAGCCCGTATCGCCCTCCAAGTCGATGTGATAAGGACCTGCAAACTTTTTGGCCACTGCCTCGGTACCCATTCTAAACGGGTTACTTGAATCAAAATACTCTACGAAATCTTCTTCGAACTTGAAGCTTGCAAGACCATAGGCGGATCCCAGAACCACCACAAGAACGGTGACGAT
Source organism: uncultured Pseudomonadales bacterium (assembly GCA_964628545.1). Taxonomy (GTDB): domain Bacteria; phylum Pseudomonadota; class Gammaproteobacteria; order Pseudomonadales; family Azotimanducaceae; genus UBA7803. The sequence goes on from CAZVMA010000205.1 coordinate 5,069, forward strand.
TCCAGAATTCCCAATATTGTTGCGTAGCTTGTGAGAAATAAGGGAAAAACGGTCCTCGTATTGATAACCGACCGAGAATGCGGGAGTAACAAAAAAACGTTTTCCTGCGAAAAAAACCCGCGGGATCACCAGGGTGCTTAGGGCAAAGGATATGGCAACCCCCGAAGCAGCCATGAGCCCTAGATCCGAAACTGGGGGGGAAGATATTGAATACATCGAGAGAAACCCAAGAATCGT
>CAZVMA010000206.1:0-814 GCA_964628545.1 uncultured Pseudomonadales bacterium
ACCCCCTCGGTGGCGAGCAGCGCCGCGTACTGACGGGTCAGCGACGCATCCGGCTCGGTGAGAATGCGGCGGAAATCGGCGGGCGTCAGCGCGGCGAGTTCGACCCGGATGGGCAACCGGCCCTGCAGCTCGGGGATCAGATCGGCCGGCCGCGCCAGATGGAAGGCACCTGAGGCGATGAACAGGATGTGATCCGTGCGCACAGTGCCGTAGCGGGTGTTGACCGCGCAGCCCTCAATCAGCGGCAGCAGGTCGCGCTGCACCCCTTCTCGGGACACGTCGGCGCCAACGGTGCCTTCGGCCCGACGCGCCACCTTGTCGATTTCGTCTATGAAGACGATGCCCGTCTGCGCGGCGGCCTCGATCGCGCGCGCCTTGATCTCATCCTCGTTTACGAGCTTGCCCGCCTCTTCCTCCTCGGCGCGGCGCAGCGCGTCACGAATGCGCAGTCGCACCGTCTTGCGGCGCCCCCCGCCCAGAGAACTGAACAGGCCCTGCAGCTGCTGCGCCATTTCTTCCATGCCCGGTGGCGTCATCAACTCCATGCCCGGCCCGAGTGCCGGTGCTGCCAACTCGAGTTCGATCTCGCGGTCGTCGAGTTCGCCCTCGCGCAGGCGTTTGCGAAACAGCTGCCGGGTGGTGTTGTCCTCCGTTCGAGGCGCGGGTTGGCCGAAACCCACGGCCTTGGGCGCCGGTAGCAGCGCGTCCAGAATGCGTTCCTCGGCCAGATCAGCGGCGCGGTGGCGCACCTGCTCGATCTGTCGCTCGCGCTGCATCTTGACTGCGGTGTCGGCGAGATCGCGGATGATCGATT
>CAZVMA010000206.1:824-2200 GCA_964628545.1 uncultured Pseudomonadales bacterium
GTGGCTTCCACCTTGATGAACGGCGCGCCCGCGAGCCGAGCCAGGCGGCGGGCGATTTCGGTTTTGCCGACGCCGGTCGGCCCGATCATCAGGATGTTTTTCGGCGTCACCTCGGCACGCAGCGCTGGATCCAGCTGCATGCGGCGCCAGCGATTGCGCAGGGCGATGGCGACGGCCCGCTTTGCGTCGGCTTGACCGACGATGAAGCGGTCGAGTTCATGCACGATTTCGCGGGGGGTCATGTGGGTCATGCGGTTGCCAGCGTTTCGATGGTTCGGTGGTGATTGGTGTAGACACAGATGTCAGCCGCGATGGCGAGCGCCTGCTCGACTATGTCGGCCGCGTTGAGCTCCGTGTTGCCGACCAGCGCGCGTGCGGCCGCAAGCGCATAGGGCCCGCCGGACCCGATGGCCAACACGCCGCCCTCTGGTTCGATGACGTCGCCGTTGCCGCTGATGAGCAGCGCGGTGGACGCATCAGTGACGATCAGCATGGCCTCGAGCCGACGCAAAGCGCGGTCAGAGCGCCAGTCCTTGGCGAGTTCGACGGCCGCGCGCGTCAGGTTGCCGTGGTATTTCTCGAGGGCGCCCTCAAAGCGCTCGAACAGGGTGAAGGCATCCGCGGTACCACCCGCAAAGCCGGCAAGGACGCGGCCTTCGTAGAGCCGGCGAACCTTGCGCGCATTCCCTTTCATCACCGTGTTGCCGAGCGACACCTGACCATCGCCACCCAGCGCGACTGCGCCTCGATGGTGGACGCAGACGATGGTGGTAGCGTGAAACTGCTCCATGGTTCGCACCCCGGACGGTTGGGGACGCGGATATTGAGGACGCACCTCGGGCATTGCAAGCCGCGCGGGTCTCGCCGGCGGCGCGGCCTACGCCGGTCCGAGCCGCAGATTTACCGGCGCACATCGATCGCCGTCAGGTTGCGCTCGCGCAGACGCTCGCGGGCCGCCTCGGCGGCTGCGACGTCGGGGAACGGTCCGACGGTGACCCGGTACCAGGCTTTGCCGCCCACCTGAATCTCGCCGGTGCTGGCGGGCAGATCCAGCAAGATCAGCTCAGCGCGCAAACGCTCGGCATCCGACCGCTCTGGAAACGATGCCGCCTGCAGCAACCCGACGCGCGCGTCGGGCCCCGCGTCCGCAGCGCTGGCGGGGACGGCCTCGGGTGGTCGGTCCGACTCGACATCCTGCTGCATGGTGGCCAAGTCTGCGGGCGGTGCAACGGGCGTCGCGTCGGCCACTCCGTCTGCGGCGGCTGCGGGCGCGACGTCTGCCCTGCCCGTCAGTGGCCATGAGGCAGGCGCCGCGGTGCAGGCGTGCCCGCTGCCGCCGCACCCGGAGCAGGGGCTGCTCTTTTCCTGCAAGTACT
>CAZVMA010000206.1:2210-5288 GCA_964628545.1 uncultured Pseudomonadales bacterium
TCCGTCTGCGGCGGCTGCGGGCGGGATTAGCGCGGGCGGCGGCGCATCGCCGCCGACGACCATGCCCGGTTGCAGTGTCGGCATCGGCGTCGCGTCGGCCGCCAGTGCGTCGGCCGGCGCCAGGTCGGCGCGCGAGGGTGTGGTTACCTGAGGTGCTGGCGTCTTCAGCAGCTGGTGAAAGACGTACTCCACCTCGCCTGAACCGGATGTTGCGGCGGTGCTGGGCGTAGCGATGTTGCTGCCGGTCTCGCCAGTGGTGGCCAGCGGCGGCGGGGGCGCCAGCAATTCCGGCAGGTAGCCGAACAGGACCACCACGAGAGCGCCGGTAAAGATGCCAATCCCGAAGCTAGGCGCATGGAAGGACAGGGTGCGGCGGGGTGTGGAGGGTTTCGGTACGGCGCCGCGACCCGGCGGTGGACGCCGCGCGTTCGTGCCGTAGCGCTGGCTCTGACCCACGATCCGTCCGGCGCCTGTGCTGTTGGTGCGCGCGGCAGTCCTGCTGCTGGTGGTGCTGAGGCGGGCGGGTCGCTGCATGCGGCGCAAGATAGGGCAAATTCGCCAGACGCAGGCCAGTGCGGGGCGCTTAAAGCCTGTTATCGGTTTCACGCGGCGTCGTACGGATCCACATCCAGTGCCAGACGCACCCCCGTGACGCGCACCCGGCCGAGTTCAAGGTGGCGCAGTACGCGCTGCAGTCCGGCCCGGTAGGGGGCCAGCAGCAACAGCTGAAAGCGGTGGCGGTTCGCGATTTTGGCGATCGGCGCGGGAACCGGCCCGAGCAGCTCGACGGCGTCAAAACCCGGTTTTCCCGGCAATGCGGCAATTCGGCTGCCGACGTCCGCCAGCGCCTGCAAGGCAGCCGCGGCGTTGTCGCTTTCCGCCCGCACCAGCGCCATTGCCCGAAAAGGCGGCAGGGCGGCGCCTCGGCGCGTCGCCAGTTCGCGCTCCGCGAATTCGGGATAGCCGCCCTGCATCAGCGCGACCAGCGCCGGATTCTCGGGTTGGTAGGTCTGGATCCAGACTTCGCCCGGCCGCTCGGCGCGCCCCGCGCGTCCGGCAACCTGCACGATCAGCTGCGCGGTGCGCTCTGGCGCGCGGAAGTCGGCGCTCAAAAAGCCGCTGTCGGCATTGATCACGCCCACCAGTGACACCTGCGGAAAATGGTGTCCCTTGGCCAACATCTGGGTGCCAATCAGGATTGCCGGGGCACCGCTGAGAATCGCGGCAAAGTGCCGCTCGAGGCGCGCCGCGCTGCGGGCTGAGTCGCGGTCGATTCGGTAAATCGGCACATCCGGAAAACGCTGGGCGATGCCGCTCTCAGCGCGCTGGGTACCAAGCCCCACAGGCACCAGCGCATCGCGCTGGCAAGCTGGGCAACGGACGGGCACCGGCGCTCGGGCGCCGCAGTGATGGCAGGCCAGCTGGGCCGGTTCGCGGTGCAGCGTCATGGCGAGTTCGCAGGACCGACAGCGGGCCTGCCAGCCGCAGCTGCTGCAAACGAAGCTGGGCGCGAAGCCGCGACGATTCAGAAACAGCAGCACTTGACCGCCGGCGTCGAGATGCCGCCGTGCGGCCAAGACCATGCCGGGACTGAGCCCGTCCTGCAGCGACTGACCGCGAATGTCGATCAGTCGCAGCGTCGGCGCGCTGGCGCCGCCGGCTCGCTGCGACATGCGGATATGTTGATAGCGTCCGCTCTGCGCGTTGACCAGTGATTCGAACGCTGGCGTCGCGCTGCCCAGCACCAGCGGAATGCCCAGCATCTGCGCGCGCTTGGCGGCCACGTCGCGAGCCGAGTAGCGCAGCCCGTCCTGCTGCTTGAACGAACTGTCGTGCTCTTCATCGACGATGATGAGGCCGAGATCGCGAAAGGGCGTCAGCACCGCGGAACGGGTTCCGACCAGAATGTCGACCGTTCCGTTACGGCAGCCGGCCCACACGTGCAGCCGCTGCGGGTCGGTCATGCCGGAGTGCAGCGCAGCCGCAACGCCGAACCGGTCTCGGAATCGGGCCAGCGTCTGCGGCGTTAGCGCGATCTCGGGAACCAGCACGAGCGACTGGCGTCCTGCGGCTAACGCGGCTTCGATCAACCGAAGATAGACCTCGGTCTTGCCGCTGCCGGTGACACCCTCGAGCAAGGTGATCCGGAAGCCCGGTTTGCCGCCTTGCAGGGTGCTCATGGCCGATGACTGCTCGGCGGTGAGAATCGGGCGATTTCCCGGCCGCAATTTCGCGCGCGGTGCGGTCAGCTCGATGCGAGCCACCAGTCCCTTCGCGGCCGCGGCGCGCACGTGGGTAGCATCGAAGCCAGCCGCGAGAAGTTCGGCAACGGTCGCGGCGCCACCAATGGCCCGTAGATGCTGGATCAGCGCCGCCTGTCGGGGTGCTCGGGCAAGGTTGGTGACCGCGGCGGCCGGCGTCAGCTGCCAACCGCCGACCGGCGCCAGCCCGCCGGTGAGCGCACCACCGCGTCGCAGCGAAGCGGGCAGCACCGCAGTCAACACCTCACCGAGCGGATGATGGTAGTAGTCAGCGAGCCATTGCCCGAGCTCGTAGAGGTTGTCCCCGAACAGGCTTTCGGCGTCTAACACCGACTCGATGGCGCGGGCGTCAGCATGAGGATCAGTGGGCTCAGGATCAACGCAGACACCGACCAGACGCTGCTTCCCGAACGGCACCCAGAGCCGGGCGCCCTGGACGGGCAACGGGTCGTCGGCGCGGAGCGCGTAATCGAACAGCTGCGGCAGAGGTTTCGGGACGGCGACGCGGACGATCCGTGGGGCGGCGGACATGCAGGCGGCCATCAACTCTGGGTCGGCTATGTTAGGCGGCGGCTGAGCAACCGGCTATGGCGGTGGGCGACGGCGGTCACGGTTGCGGGGGATCAGCTGATCGGGTTGTCTGGGGTAGGCTGATCGATTGGGTTGTGACGCGCGGCCGGGCATGGACCGATTGCGCTCGGGTGTCGGCTGATCGGGTTGTCTGGAGTGGGCTGATCGATTGGGTTGTGACGCGAGACCGGCCATGGACCGATTGCGGTGCTGGCACGCCCTCGGCCCCCGTCCCGGGTACCCTCAG
>CAZVMA010000207.1:0-5250 GCA_964628545.1 uncultured Pseudomonadales bacterium
ACCGGGTGATCGCCGATGTGGATACAGCGCTCCGCCGTCACGCCGGCGGTGCGCAGCGCGGCCTCGAACATCGCGGGTGCCGGTTTGCTGGCGCCGACCTCGGCCGCGTTGAAGCCGAAACGGAAGAACCGGTCGAGGGACAGGCGCGTAAAGCTGGCGTTGCCGTTGGTCAACGCTGCCAGCGGATACTGCGCTGACAGGGCGGCGAGCACGTCCAGGGCGTGCGGGAAGTACTCGACGTCGTGGCGTGCGGCGTAGAACACGTCGAAGGCGTCCGACGCCAGCTGCGCTGCAGCGTCGCGTGGCTGCCCGCACTGGCTGATCGCCTCGAACAGCAGCCGCTCGCGCAGTCGCGACAGATCGTGGCGCAGCTCGGGGGCGTCTGCCAGCACCTGACCGCGCAGTGCAAACAGCGCCTCGGGCGGAAAGCGCAGGGCGAATTCCGGTACCCGCGGCGCCAGCCAGTCGCGCATGCGTTGCTCGGCAGCCCGCACCACGCGATCAACGTCCCACAGCGTGTTGTCGAGGTCGAACGTGATCAATCCGATGTCGGGCATCAGTCGCTCCGTCGTCGCGCGCGCGGATGCGCGGCATCGTAGACCTTGGCCAGGTGCTGGAAGTCGAGATGCGTGTAGATCTGTGTGGTAGCGATATCAGCGTGGCCGAGCAGTTCCTGCACGGCGCGCAGGTCGCTCGATGATTCCAGCAGGTGCGAGGCAAAGCTGTGACGCAGCATGTGGGGATGCAGCTCATCGCTGCCAAGCTGCAGGATGGCGAGTCGTTTCAGGCGTCGGCTGACCGTGCGGGGACCGATGCGTTTACCGCCATGGCCGGTAAACAGGGGTTCGGGGAACTCGACGCTGGCGGGTCGTGCCGCAAGCCACTGCCTGAGAGCCGTCATCGATTGCCGTCCGAGCGGCACCTGACGCGATTTGCCGCCTTTGCCGTGCACCACGATGAAGCCGTCTACGAGATCGATATCCTGCACGTTTGCGCCCGTCAGCTCCGCCAGGCGCAGGCCGCTGCCGTAGAGCAGTTCGGCAATGGCGAGATCACGCACGTCATCCGGATCGGCCGGCGCAAAATCAAGGAGGCGCGCGGCCTGATCGGTGTCCAGCAGTTTCGGCAGTCGGGTGTGCGCTTTCGGTGCGCGCACGCCGGTGGTCGGATCGCGCTCGGCCAAACCCTGTCGCAGCAGGTAACGGTAGAAACTGCGCAGACTGGACAGGGCGCGCTGGATTGACCGCGGTGCCTGCCCGGCCGCGTGCAGGCGCGCGACGTGCGCCGTGACCTGATGCGTGCTGACGGTGTCCCACGGGCTGGCATCGATGGCGGCGTGAAAACGCTCGATGTCCCGCGTGTAGTCGGTCACCGTGTGTGGCGAGTAGCGGCGTTCATGACGCAGATAGTCCACGAAACGCTGGAGCAGGGCATCGGTGTCGGCGGTGCGATGGTCGTCCAAGGCGCGGGTCAATCCCCGAGTCGCTGCACGACGCGGGCAACGACCTCGGCGATGTAGGTGACGAACAGGGTATCCATATCAGCAGCGTAGCCGGCCGGATCGCGACGGCCGATGGCCAGGCAGCCGCGGCGTCCGGCCAGCGCCAGAGGCGCCAGCACCGCGCTGCCGTCGTGGCCGACCGGCTCGCCGGGAAACAGCGCGCTCATTTCCTCGGCCCGCAGAGTGACGCACACTGGATGGGCGCCGAGCGCGAACCGCTCGTGGGGCATGGGGCCGGCGTGCGCGCGCAGGTGATCCAGGCCTGCCGGCGCGGATTCCAGATGACAGCAGACAAAGTCGGCGCCGAAGTCGGTCAACACGCAGGTGGCGATGACCTCGTTCAGACCGTGCCAGCTGGCCACGTTCAGCAGCTCCAGCGTCAGCGTGCGCGTCTTGCGGAACAGTTCATCGTTCGCCCTGGCGGTGTGCATGAGCTCCGTCATGCGGCGCCGAATGGCGTGATTGCGCTCGCGCAGCACCGACAGCTGGCGCTCGACCAGCGAGACCGCCGAACCTGATTCGTGGGGCAGCCGCAATTCGCCAAGCAGCTCCCCGTGATGCTGGAAGAAGTCGGGATGCTGTCGCAGATACTCGATGACCTGCGCTTCGCTTGCGCCCTTGTCGTCGCTCATGCCTCGATGTGCCCCTGATAGACCAACGTTGCGGGGCCGATCATCTTAACGGCGTGATCCGGCCCCTGCCATGCGATGCGGACCTTGCCGCCTGGCAGCGAGACTTTCACGCGCGCGCCGGTGAAGCCGCGCAACCGGGCTGCGACCGCCGCAGCGCAAGCGCCTGTCCCGCATGCGCGCGTTTCGCCGACGCCGCGCTCGAAGACGCGCAGGCGCAGGAAGGCGGCGTCGACCACCTGCGCGAAGCCCACGTTGACGCCCGAGGGAAACGCGGGGTGGGCCATCAGCACGGGACCGAGTTCGGCCACGGGGGCGTTGGCGACATTGTCGACGAAGATCACCGCGTGGGGATTGCCCATGGACACGGTCATGCACTCGACCGGACCGACAGGGGTGTCGATGCGCCACGCGCTGGCGCCGGCTTGCCCCGAGGCGTCGGGGTAATCGACCCGGCTCACGCCCGGGGCATCGGGGCAGAACGGCAGCGCGGCGGGCGTGCGGTCGGGTCGTCCCATGTCAACTTCAACCGTACCATCCGCGAGGCGCGTGACCGTGATCAGACCTGCGCTTGTTTCCAGCAGCAGGCTGCGCTTCGGACTCAACTGGCGCGCAGCCACAAACAGCGCAGCGCACCGCGCCCCGTTGCCGCACTGCTCCACCTCGGTGCCATCCGCGTTGTAGATGCGATAGCGAAAATCGGCGTCGGGGTTGTCCGGCGGCTCGATTGCGAGCAGCTGGTCAAAGCCGACGCCGGTGTGACGATCGCTCCACGCCTGGATCTGTCCCGGGGTGGGCACAAACAGCTGCGTGACCAGATCGAGCACCATGAAGTCGTTGCCCAGTCCGTGCATCTTGCTGAATTCGAGCTGCATTACGGCTCCGGCAGCTCGTGGCGCAGCAGATCGCGCAGGGTTTCGCGGCGCCGCACCACGGAAAACCCGTCATCTCGGACGAGCACTTCGGCGGCTCGCGGCCGTGCGTTGTAGTTCGAGCTTTGGGTCATGCCGTAGGCGCCGGCGGAATGCACGGCCAGCAGCGTGCCGGGTGAGAGCGTCAGCATACGGTCGTGGCCGAGAAAGTCGCCCGACTCGCACACCGGCCCCACAATCTGCCAGGGACCGGCGGCGCCGGTTTCAGGTTCGACTACGCACGTGATCTCGTGCCAGGCCTGGTAGAGCGCGGGTCTGATGAGATCGTTCATGGCGGCATCAACGACGGCGAATTGCGGCCGATCGGGGTGCTCGGCAGGCTTCAGGTACTCGACCCGGGTGAGCAGTACGCCGCTGTTCGCCACCAGAAACCGGCCGGGTTCGAGCGTCAGGCGTAGATCACGGCCCGCCAGCGCCGCTCGGAGCGCGCGGCCGTAACCCGTCACGTCGAACTCGGGATCGTCAGGTCGATAGGGCACACCCATGCCGCCCCCCAGGTCGAGGTGTCGCAGCACGATGCCTTCGGCAGCCAGTGCGTCGATCAGTTTGAGCAGGCTCGCGAGCGCCTCGAGCAGCGGCGCTGGGCTCAGGATCTGCGAGCCGATATGGCAGTCGACGCCGCGGATCTCGATCCCGGGTAGCGCCCGGGCGCGGCGGTAAAGCGCTGCCGCATCCTCGATGGGCACGCCGAACTTGTTGCTGCGCAGTCCGGTGGAGATGTAGGGGTGCGTGCCGGCGTCGACGTCCGGATTCACCCGCAGCGAGATCGGCGCGCTACGACCCAGCAAACTGGCCCGTGCAGAGATGCGCTCGAGTTCGGCCGCGCTTTCAACGTTGAAGCAGCCGATACCAAGCTTCAGCGCAAGATCGATTTCGGACGTGGATTTGCCGACGCCGGAAAAAACGCAGCGCTCGGGCGACCCGCCTGCGGTGATGACGCGCTCCAGCTCGCCGGCGGAGACGATGTCGAAGCCCGCGCCGAGATTGGCAAACAGCCGCAGGATACCGAGGTTCGCGTTGGCCTTGACCGCGTAGCAGATGGTTGCGCCAAGTGGCGCCAGGGCGTCGGCCAGAGCCCGATAGCGCGTCTCGCAGTGCCGGCTCGAGTACACCCAGACCGGCGTCCCGATTGCATCCGCGATCCGCTCCAGCGGCACGTCTTCAACCCAGAGCGCACCGTCGCGGCGCTGGAAGTCAGAATGCCGGGATGACGGTGTTGCGAGGGCGTCTGCGCGGGGTGACGACATGGCGGTGCCCGGTCAGTCCGTGCTGGCGGTGGCCAGCGCCGCGGGAAGACGGCCCTGCGGAACCTCGAGTGGCCCTTTCTGGCCGCAGGTGGCTACGTTCAGTACGAGCAGCAGCAAGAGCCAGCGCATCCGTGTTTTGTCCTGTCACGTCTGAAGTTCGGGCGCGCGAGTATACCCTGCCGCTTCGGAGAGAGCCGCGCCTGCAGCGGGGTTTATTAGGCCCCGGACTTCGCTGCCGACGCGTCCGCGCGGGCCCGCGTCCGCGCGCGGCCGATAGCGGCTCGCACCTGCGCCGGGGCGGTGCCGCCGAAGTGGTTGCGCGCGTGCAGTGAGCCTTCGAGCGTGAGCACGCGGAACACGTCCTGGTCGATGATGTCGCCGCCGAACTGGCGCAGCTCGGCGAGCGACAGCGACTCCAGGCCCCGTCCAGCAGCGACGGCAAAGCCCACGGCGCGCCCGACAATCTCGTGCGCGTCGCGGAACGGGACCTGACGCCGTACCAGGTAGTCGGCAAGGTCCGTCGCGGTGGTGTATCCGCGCAGCGCGGCCTCGCGCATGGCCTCCGCGCGCACGATGATGTGCGGCACCAGCCCGCGCATGGCGGTCAGGCAGTCGTGCAGGGTATCGATGGCGTCGAACAGGGGCTCCTTGTCCTCCTGGTTGTCCTTGTTGTACGCCAAGGGCTGCCCCTTCATGAGCGTCAGCAGGCTCATCAGGTCGCCGATCACCCGACCGCTCTTGCCCCGCACCAGTTCGGGCACATCTGGGTTTTTCTTCTGCGGCATGATGCTGGAACCGGTACAGAATCGATCCGGCAGATCGACGAAGCCGAACTGCTGCGACGACCACAGGATCAGCTCTTCGCACCAGCGTGACAGGTGCACCATGGCCAGACTGGCGACGCCGGCGAACTCGATGGCGAAGTCCCGGTCGCTGACGGC
>CAZVMA010000208.1:0-5245 GCA_964628545.1 uncultured Pseudomonadales bacterium
TCACCCAAAACAGGGGGCCTGAAGACTCAGCGAGTTAGTTGAACAATCCCTCCTGGCCCGCCAGAATGGTAAACGGGCCCTTGGGGCCCGTTTCATTCTGCTGGCACGGGGTGTTGAGGGGAAGCTGCTTGGGTTCGACCCGAAGGCGACGGCAGTCGCCGAAGGGCACGAGCACGGCCGAGAGGCCGCGCGCAGCGTCGGAAACTGCCACATGACGGCTGTGGCTCGAAGGAGTGAGGGCCGGTTTGAACCCGACCGAATCGGCCCCGCCACCCTCAGCGTCTCCTGCATCAGGCCATGTTCCTTGTAGGCCTGGTACAGAAATCTGTACACTTCCGGCATGAAGACGACGCTTGATCTGAACGATCAACTACTGGCCGATGCCAAGGCGCTTGCGGCCCAGCAGCGCATGAGCCTTACGCGATTGATTGAGGAAGGGCTGCAGTTGCGTCTACGCGCAAAAATCGATCCCGCGCCGTCGGCCGGGGCCCGTCTGCCCGTGTTCGATGGTCGAGGTGGCCTAGTCAAAGGGGTGAATCCGCTCAGCAACAAGGCGTTGCTTGAGGCCCTTGGCGATGACACCTGACGTCAATGTGCTCGTCGCCGCTTCGCGCAGCGACCACCCGCACCATGCCGTCGCGCGCAACTGGCTTGAGGAGGCGATCAGTACCTCAAGCGCGGGGGCACCCCTGACACTGATGCCGATGGTGCTCACCAGCTTCCTGCGGCTGGTCACAAGTCCGAGGATCTTTCAGCAGGCCACCCCGATCGAAGATGCAGTGGCGTTCATCGACGCGATCCTGGCTTTGCCTGATGTGCAACTAACACCATTGGGGCCGGAGTGGCCAACTGCGCGGCAACTCTGCCTCGACAAACAACTAACCGGCAACGATCTACCCGATGCCTGGTTGTCCGCAGCAGTTACGCACCGCGGCGAGCACCTCGTAACCTTCGATCGAGATTTCAGGAAGCTGCTGAAGCGCGGTCAGTTCACGTTACTTACACCCGTTTAGGCAGTCTCAGAACGTGCCCGACAACTCGAAGCGCACGCCCAGGACGAGAGGATCCTCAAGCCCCTCGACAGCGCCGGCGTTCAGCACGTACTGCACGTCCGGTTGGATCGCCAGCCAGTCGGTGACCTGGGCCCGGTAGGTGAGTTCGAGATTCGTTTCCGAGCGCTCAGGTTCCGCACCGACAGCGCGGGCACTGTCCTTGAAGGGCGACCCGTTGATCGCCTGCGCGTAGGCGAACCCGAGTTGGTCATCCGCGCGCCCGGGCAGGGGGTGGTTCAGAACGATGCCGGCGGACAGGAAATTCTGAAACTGATTGATATCTGCATCGGCGGTGCCGGCGCGCGCGTAAGCGCGCACGCGCTCGCCAAGTGAGCCCTCGATGATGCCGTACAGGCCCCGGTTACCGCCCACCTTGCCATCAACGTCAGGATCGATAGGTTCGAATTTCGAACTGTAGGCCCAGGCGCCCACGGCGACCCGCAAGCCCGTCTCTGCGGTGAATTCGGTTTCGGCGATGTAGAGCGTACCCTCGCTCCAGGACAGCGACATCCGTTCCTGGTCGTCGGGGTCGTTGGGCACCGCGTCGAAAGCGCCGACACGGATCTTAACGCCGCTGCCGAGGGCCGCATCAGCCCGCACGGCGAGCGATGTGGACGGGAAGATCGACGGTCCATTCAGGCCTGTCTGCGAGAACTCGGTGCCGATACCGTGGGCGCTGTTGATGAACAGCGAGCCGGTCTCCTTCGTGTCGAATTCGCTGTTGAGGTCGATCAGACCCGCCTTGATTGAGGCTCGGTCGCCAGCGAATCTGTGTTCGTACCACGCCTCGTACAAACGGTAGTGGCGTTCACTGTCGATGTTGGATATGACCTGAGCATCGCCGGTATAGCGATCCGAGAAGGTTTGCGCGTTGTTGTACAGGCCGTACAAGAACAGGGTGCCGCCCTCGAGGCCGGCCTTCGACAGGTCGGCCGTCAGCATCAGATCGAAATTGTCCATGTAGACCGTGCCGGTCTTGATGCCGCCGCGGACGTTGCTCATCACCTCGCCGGTATAAGCGGCGTCGATGGTGACCTCATCTCGGCCGACCGGGTTGGCGACAGCAATACCAGCGGCGGCAAGCGTCATCGTGGCCAACGTGATGGAACGAAGCATGTATCTCCCGGGCACAGCGCCATCTCGGCAACAATACGAAGAGAATGCCGTTGTTAGATGCGTTACTCAGCGGGTCTGACGGTGCGACCGAGTCGCTGCTCCAACAGCGCGGCAAACTTTCCGGAGCCCTGCAATGTCATGATCAGGCCTTCAAATTCTGCCCGGCTCAACGGAGCATCAGGTCGCAGCAGTGCGCCCAAGTGATAGGCCTGATCAACCTGGTTCGCGATCAGCAGTTTCGGCTGCTGCTCCGGATGGGTCGCAAGATAGCCTCCGAGGAATGACTGGGTAATCACCGCGATATCGCCCTCTTCGGCCAACAGCCCGTCCAGGATCTGCTGCGGGGTGTCGTAGAGCTGTACCCTGAAATTCCGGGTCAGGAAGGCTTCATCTGAATTGAACCGGGCGAAGCCGTAGTGATACCCGCGACGGATCAAAAGGGTTTTGGTGCTGAGATCCGCGAAAAAATCATCCCGACGATTGTCCTTCATCAACGCCACATATACCGCCGCATCGGCATGAAATGGCGCCGTGGCGACAGCCGGCGTGTCTGCCCATCCCCATGCTGGAACCTCGAACAGGATGATGTCGTACTTGCCGGACCGCAGGTCGGCGTAGCGATCCTGTGAAGTCGTCGCGACCAGCGTGAACACAAAGTCGCTCTGGCTCGAATTCAGCAGATTTACCAGGTCTTGCGTGACGCCTCCTTGATCGGTGACGTAAGGCGGGAAGTTGTACGCGCCGACCTTCACCTCGACGGCAAAGACTGCAGGAATGAACAGAAGCGACAACAGAATGAGGTTTAGAGTACGCATGGATCGTCAGCGAAGAAAACGCTCTACAAGGCTCGACCCCAGCTTCGTGCAGCAGAAGGGATGCAGACCCAGCTCTTCCGCGAGCAGTTCAAAGGCGGCTACGCCGCGCACGGGATTACCCTTGGCATCCAGACGGGGCGAATAGGCCGCGATGCCCAGCTGGCGGTTGACTACCCCCACCAGGCCTCCGCCGACCCCGCTTTTGGCCGGGATGCCGACTCGAAAGCCCCAATGGCCAGAGAAATTGTACATGCCACAGGCGTACATCACCGATTGCGTGTCGCGCACTGACAGAAGATCAAACACTGTGTCATCCGTCCGGGGTTGTACGCCGAGATTAGCGAGCGTGACGGACATCCAGGCCAAGTCGATGGCGGTGACCCGGATCGAGCACTGCCTGAAATACAGATCCACCACCGCGTCGACCGAGCCTTCGAGTGCGCCCGTCCCCTTCAGCAAATGCGCGATGGCCCGGTTGCGGTGGCCGGTTTCGGCTTCCGAGCGATAGACCGCATCGTCCATGTCGAGGGGGCGACCAGCAGCACGCGACAGTCGGTCCAGAATGAAGGCGAATGCCCCGTCGCCGAGTTCCCGATGGAGCAGGCCTGCGACCGTGATGGCGCCCGCGTTGACCATCGGGTTGAACGGCAGGGCGGTGCTGGGGTCGAACTCAATGCTGTTGAACGCATCGCCGCTCGGTTCCACGCCGACGTATCGCATCACCTCGTCAGCTCCCAACAGTTCGTTCGCTAGGCAGTAGGTGAATGCTTTCGAGACCGACTGAATGGTGAAGTGTGTGTTGGCCCGTCCGGCGGTGAACAGCCGGCCCGACACCGTTGCGAGCGCCAACCCGAAATCGTCCGGGGCAGCAAGGGCGAGCTCCGGAATGTAGGTCGCGACTTCGCCGCTGGTGTTGGAAGCACATTGCGCGTGCACCTGGGCAAGAATGCCCTGCAGCTCTTGCTCTGCATCTGCCGTCATCGCGATCGTCGCTCCGTTCACGCTCTACCGTGGAGCGCTTGTGACCAGCGTCTGTCCATAGCGAGCTGCTCCATGACTTGGACGCGAAGGCGGTAGGAACCAACTGAGGTGACATCAGCCATTGCCGCGAAAATCGTATCAGAAAGCCGCGTTCGGTAGTTGGGGCCCCGGTGGCGTTCGACGTCCCGCTATCCTTCAGTCGAGGTGCCAGGCAGCAGCGACAGCACCGTTTCCGATGGCCGACACAGCTTGACCCCCAGTGGCGAGACCACCAGCGGTCGATTGATCAGAATGGGGTGGGACATCATGGCGTCGACCAGCGCGGCATCGGGCAGCTCAGGATCGTCGAGGCCGAGCTCGAGGTAAGGCGTCCCTTTCTCGCGCAAGAGCGCGCGCGCGCCGATGCCGGCCCGGGCGATCAGCTGTTCCAGCAGCGCGCGGGATGGAGGCGTCTTCAGATACTCGACGATGTGCGGCTCGAAGCCGGCTTCGCGAATCATGGCGAGCGCATTACGCGAGGTGCCGCATGCCGGATTGTGATAAACGATGATGTCCGTGGGCATTCGATGGTCTCGTCAAGAAGGAGGATGTGATCATGCTCGAGGGTGGCTGTTTCTGCGGTCGGGTGCGGTATGAAGTCGATGAGGGCGAGTATATTGCCGCCGACTGTCACTGCACTCTTTGTCGCCGCATTCATGCCGCGCCGCACGTCAGCTGGCTGGTGGTGCCCATGCAGCATTTCCGATACACCTCCGCACCTCCAAACCCGCTGCGGTCCACCGAATCAGGTACGCGCTACTTTTGCGGTGCCTGTGGCACCCACGTGGCGTGCGTGAACGCTGCGCATCCCGAGATCGTGGATGTCTCCATATGCAGCCTCGACGCCCCAGAGGCGTTCGTGCCCACGCTGGAGGTGTTCACCGACACGCGATTGCCGGCGCCGCGCCGAGGCGGATGACCCGCCTGTTGGTCTGGTCGGCCTAGAATCGAAGCACGCCGCGGCTGCGAAAAGCTGATTCAGCGCACCGCAGTTGACGGCCCGCACAGGGTGACCGAGAGATAGTCAGCGTGGCTGTACTGCTGGTGCTCGATGCGCTCGGAGATGCCCCGCAGCACGCGCAGCCGGAGGTCGAGATCGGTTAGCGTGGAATGCTCTGTCAGACCCTGAAGCAGCGCTTCCATGTTCTCGCCCGAGCGCGCGCTGGTCAGCTCGAGCTCGACGCGCTCGGCGTTGCCGCGCAGCAGGATTCGGGTCTGATAATCCTCGGCATCGCCGTGACC